>JAQBHM010000054.1:0-3336 GCA_032127795.1 Bacteroidales bacterium
GGTATACGGTTAAGTTTCGCAGCATAGCCGCCAAAGACTCCCAGAGACCAGTAGTCGCCTTTGCCATAAGTCTCACCGTACATCAGGTATTCGAGGTTTATTCCGGCAACAACCGCTGTCTGGTTGAACCTGAGATCAAGGTTTCGTTCGTCAAGGTATTGGGAAAGTGGTATTCTGCGTTCATTCTGGTAGTTTAAAAGCTTAAATCTCAGCCATTTAAAAGAGAACAGCGGGGTAAGCCTGATCCGGGGTGACCTGACAAGGTCATAGCCAAGGTAAAGAGTGTACGATGTTGTGTTAAGATCAATGACAAGAGTATCATTATCGTCATTGTAGCTGTATCCCATTCCCAGACCGAAACCAGCATATACCCGTTGGAAAGAGACTCCCAGTTCCGGTCCGCTTACCGCGAAGTAATCCATGGCGTCAGTATTGTATGACCCGAGATCTGTGCTGAACTGGTCGAAATCAGTAAACAGTGCTTCAATGCTTAGAGCTGACCGCATTGTGATCATGGGAGAGTTATTTCTGTCGAGCATCTCGGGAAGGAGATCATCAGTAATATATGCGGGTATGAGAACTATCTTCAGGGGATATCCGCCGGAGTCATCAAGGACGACTTCCACAGGGTTGAAACCAAGGCACTCCACCTTCAGGGTCGTCTCTTTCCCCGGAAGAAGATTCAGGTGAAAGATGCCGTCCTTGTCAGCTCTTGTACAGTTTGTTGTGTTCACCTGGCAAATTGTGGGACCCACTATTGGAACATCACGGTCATCTGTAATATGTCCGGTGACTATCCGATCCTGGCCCGATAACTGCAGAGATACAGAAGTCACGATTAATATCAGTATCATATTTCTCATCATTCCAATACCTCTCTTTTACGGCATAAAATCTATGTCAGGCCGGGAGATGTTTCCCGGAATTGTCAGACATCTGTTTTTCATTGACTATTATCTTATGGATTTTTCTGCCGGAAGATGACCTTAAAACTGCGAAGTAAACACCGGGAGACAACCTGTTGGCTAAATTTACTGAGGAGTTGCCGAACAGTTTTTCACTGCCTCCATGCCCCGTGCCGCTATCAGACGTCTATTTTTTTCTTCAGGCCTGTTATATCAATCATTGACAGCAAGCAATTACGGTCATCATCCGAAACAATTCCTTCAACATATACATGGCACAGCAGTTTGTCCTTATAGCCAAGCATCAGGGTGCATGATTCCTTAGTGTTGTTTGCATACAATTTTGTAAAGAATCTGTCAAACACTGATTTGGATTCTTCCAGCAGGAAAAGCCTGAAGCTTGTGTTCAGGAGTGCAAACCGTTTTTCCGCCAGGAGTTCGGCACTGGTAAAATTAAGATCACGGATCAATGCTTCATAATTAAGAGTGATGTAGGCCATCGGTGCAAAATCATAAAGCATGGTGTATTTTCTGAGAGCTTTCTCCATGGTATCATATGCCTCCTTCAGCTCCTCGTTTTGCATTTCCAGTTCAATCTGATGGACCTGCAGCTCATGAAGGAGTTTCTTTGTGTCAGACTCGCGGAGTTGATTTTCCATATATATCTGTTCTTCCTTAAGTTTTTCCTCAGCTTTCAACCGAAGTGTCTCCTTCTCAGTCAGATTGTCATCTATCTTACTCATGATTCTGTTATTTTATAATTGATAATGTAATTCCTTCTACAATATTCAGATTGTTTAATGATGGGGTGGCAATACATTCCACATCCCTCACAATGCCATTGGCGGACTTGAGCTTCAGTTTCAATTTGCCATAAATACCTTTCCGCAGCAGCATTTTTATCCTGTTTTTTACTGTTGACTGGGATTTCTCCGGGACAAACAGCTGAAGAAAATTCTTATTCAGGTATTCCTCCCGTCTTTTCCCTATGAGTAATTCAGCTTCAGGACTTAAATCCAGTATTTTCTGATCATTTGAAAGCACAATTTTGATATCGGATGAAGCGCTAAAAAGAATTCGGTTCAGCTTTTCACTCAGGAGAAGTTTTGCTTCATTCTTTTTCTGGTCGGTGATGTTTATAAATGTTATTACTAGTCCGTCTATTCTGTCGTCGAAAGTTCTGTAAGGCATGATACGGACCATAAACCAGCGGCCTTCTTTTGTGGGGATCTCTCTCTGCATGAATATCAGTGTCCTTAATACTTCGCGGGCATCGTCAGCCAGCCCCGGATATATCAGGTCTGATGTCAGGTCGGTAAATGGTCTTCCCAGGTCCCTTTTAATAATTTTAAAAATAGTGGCAATCTGGTTGGTATAGCGACGGATATTCATGTCTTTATCGAGGAAGAGTGTCGCAATTTCGGTGCTGTTAAGCAGATTTTTCATGTCATTGTTGACACGTGCATAATCTTCCACTTTCGCAAGTAATTCGGCGTTCACGGTCTGCAGCTCTTCATTGAGGCTCTGCATCTCTTCCTTGGAGGTGGTGAGCTCTTCGTTTGCAGACTGCAGTTCTTCATTGGTTGACTGCAATTCTTCGTTGGTTGATCTCAGCTCTTCCTGCGAGGTCTGGACCTCTTCCAGGGTATTCTGGCTAACTTCGCGCAACCTCTGCAGCTCTGTTTCCAGTTCTTTCATCCTCGCCGTTTGCAGGCCTTTCTTATCTGTTTTTGTGGGAACGATGACTGATGTTTCCATAACATCAAGAAAGGTAACCAGCACCGTACCGTACAGAAGTTCCGGTTTGTCAATCCATTTAACATCAATATTTAAGGTCTGCATATTGCCATTTGCCTGGTTCTTGATATTACGTACAACAACGGTCTCCTTTTTCGTGACAGCACGACGGAAGGCAAGGTGAAATTCATTGCGCAGTCCTTCACGTATCATGGCGAAAATATTCAGGTTCGCCTTGCCCACTGCAGGCTCAAGGTATTTGCCCGTATGACCGTGTATGTAAATAATGTCGCCGTATTCATTCACCAGAACGCCTGGCGGAGCATAATTTTCCAGCAAAAACTGATCAGTAAGCGATTGAATGTTTATTGTCCCCCGTTCTGCCACCTGTCTTTCGGAAACGGAAGAGACAGATCTGGTAAATGATAAGGGGAAATTAAGCAGTTCAGACGACTGGTTGGTGAGTGATCGTGAATAGATTTTCAGCTTGCTGTCAACAGTGGTGAAAAGGCTACTCTGATTCCCGAGCGTTTCCGAGTTACCCAGCAGCATTATGCCCTGGGGATTTATGCTGTAGTAAAACAAACCGATAATCTTTTTCTGCAGTTCGCTATCCATGTAAATCAGGAGATTGCGGCACGAAAGGATATCGATTTTCGTGAAAGGAGGATGGAGAATTAAATTGTGTTGTGCG
>JAQBHM010000055.1:0-5540 GCA_032127795.1 Bacteroidales bacterium
GATGGCCACATGGCTGAAGGAACCAGTGAGAATCCGATGCCAAGAATAATTGTAAGAACTATTGCCATCCAGGGTTTGTCAAGGCCGGGTATTGAAAACATGGTATGAACGAAGATCAGCAGTATTGCACCGATGATCATAATGGTGGCACCTTTTCCTTTTCTGTCATAAAGATTGCCGAAGAAAGGCGTAAGGATGATTGTTCCGAAAGGAAGCATGGAGGGTATCAGTCCGGCAGTCTGCGGATCAATGCCGAATTTATTCACCATCAGGTCAGAAGCATATTTCAGGAAGGGGAAGACTGCTGAATAAAAGAGCACGCACAGTATGGCTATATACCACCATCCCCTGTTGCGCAGTATAAACAGAATATCCTTGTAACTGAAACTTTCTTCTTCTACCACAAGGTCTTTGTCAGCCAGAGCTACGGAAGCATCAAGCTTCTTGTCCATCCCGCAATAGATAAAGAATGCAATCATGCCTATGCAGAGAAGTATAAGGGCGATGAGAATAGGCATTGACACATGTCCGAGTGACCTGGCAAGAGGAGCAGATGTTGCCAGCGCAAGTGTTGTTCCCAGACGGGCAGTGGCCATCTCAAGACCCATGGCAAGGGCAAGCTCTTTACCCTTAAACCATTTGACAATTATCTTTGATACGGTTATCCCCGCAATTTCAACACCGACACCGAAGATCGCATAACCAAGCCCGGCTATCAGCACCTGGGATTTGAAGCCGAGAATAAACTGACCGTCGAGTGAGTGTGTTGATATTGCCCAGAACTTTAATGCGGTACCGCCTACCATAAGCATTGTAGCCATTTTTCCGGTAAAGCGGACTCCTCTTTTATCCAGGATGATACCTCCTATAATAAGCATGAGGAGAAATACATTGAACCAGCCATATGCGCTTGTGAAGAAACCGTACTCTTCGCTGTTCCACATTAACTGCTGCTCAAGCATAGGCTTAAGAGGAGCCATCGCGTCGGTAAGGAAATAACCGCACAACATGGTGAAAGCAACAACTGCCAGCGCAGTCCATCTTGCAGCCTTGGAGTCAGCAAGTGTTTTTCTTATCTTTTCCATTTTTCCAGATTGATTATTAGAATTAAGGTCCGTAAATGTATAAAAAAAACATCCGAAAACACTTGCCTTTAAACATGTTTGATATGAACTTTTTAAGATGGTTTTGGTTATATCACAGAACGGATTATATTTGCGCAATTCCTAAATATGCTAATTATAAATAACACAATATAATGAAGAAGCTTATTATAGTACTGTTGCTGGTAGTACCGGCTGTTCTGCTTTCAGGCCAGAAGGCTACTGTTAAATGGTACTCTATTGAAGAGGCAGCTGCCCTGGCAAAGATTGCTCCCAGGCCTATTTTTGTTGATGCTTATACAGACTGGTGCGGCTGGTGCAAAAAACTTGACAGCGAAACATTTTCTCACCCCGTTATTGCGGAGATACTCAATACAAAGTTTTATGCCGTAAAATTTGATGCCGAATCAAGTGCTCCCGTGACTTTCCAGGACAAAAAGTTTATCAATGACGGTAAAATGGGAAAGGCCCATCAGCTTGCCTACGCTCTTCTTCAGGGCAAACTAAGTTATCCGACTGTTGTCTTCCTCACTGCGAACAGTGAGCTCATCACTCCTGTCAGCGGATACAGGGTGCCGAAAGATTTTGAACCCCTGCTGGTTTACTTCGCCGGCACAACATGGCAGAAACAAAGCTTTGAAGAGTTTATAAAGGACTTTCAGGGCGCAGTTAAATAAGAGACTTTTTTCGGTTATTTGCCGATTATAAAATTTGATGGCAGTGCTACTGTATTGCCAAACTGGTATACCAGTTTACGTGCAGTACAAAGTGTCTCATTTCCCCTTGAAATACGAATATCCACAACGTCAGGCACCCTGTAATACAGGTTGTCATTCCGGGACATTTCCTTTTCTGAAGCCACTGGTCTCACTATCATGTTCAGGTCCTTGGTCTTATTTGACGGGACAAGCTCAAGTTCAACAGGAAGACCTGTATCACTGCCTGCCGGTCTCATTCCCTCTTCGGCAGAGAAGTTAAATAATACGGTTTTCTTTCCTGTCATTGAAGAGCGGGGTGTAAACCACAAACGCAAATGTTTGGTCTCTGTCCAGCTTTTGCCTGAAAACAAAGCTGTATACTCCCTGTCCATCCTGTTTATTTCGTTGATTGCAGCAGCATCCTGAGGGAAAATATTTGTTTCTCCGGTGAGTATCATATGTTTCCCTTCGCGCAGTTCAAGAAGTTTATTTGCGGCGGCGGCGGCCTCTTCCTCAAGTGACGGTTTCTTCTTTTTCTCAACCAGGTAAGGAATTCTAATGAATGCGGTGTCAGCTTTAATGATCTTGTATGCAGTATCTGTCTTCAGTGACATATATTCATCAGCCCCAAGATCGGGAAAGAGTAATCCCGAAAAATCCGTTCCTCCCTGGTTATGAGAGAAGCTGGTTGAGGCATAGACATCAGGTGTTATATCCAGAATAAGACCGCTTCGCTTCATTACAAGCACGTTTGTCTGCATCAGCGATGTACCCTGAATAATGTAGAACTGTGAAGGGTCAAGCTCTTCCACGGTGCTGAGGGTGACATTACCAAGTGTCCATGTCTCCTTTTGAGAAGTGACTGCATAGTCAATTCCCAGCATCTCCCTGGCGTAAGCTGCATAGGGTCCGGGAACAGAAACGGTTCTTTCAGCTACCACATCGATCTCAAAAACGGTAAGTGGAAGTGCATATACAACACTGCCTTCCCTCATGGTTACATTTCCGCCGAGAGGCAAGACTACTACATCAGATCCTGATCCATGTTTTGGAGAAAGACATCCGGTAAATGCCATCATGATGGCTATAAAGCAGGCAGCGGCATTTTTTTTCATAAATGAATGATTTATCACAAATATAGGTTAAAGTGATTAAACATTGTTTCGCGGAAAGCTCTTCCGATATTAATGATTATGTCACCTGCAATAAGTGATTCTTCAGAATGGACCCTCAGGGCGAGGTCGCCTGCGGCGCCATGCAGATATACTCCTGCTATTGCTGCCTGTTCCGGTGAGTATTCCTGTGCCAGCAGGGCAGTAATCATCCCGGTAAGCACATCTCCGGTCCCTCCTGTTGCCATTCCCGGGTTACCGGTGCTGTTGAATAATATTTTACCGTCAGGCAGGGCAATGGATGTGCAGGAACCCTTGAGCACAACTGTACACTGGTATTTTACTGCAAATTCTTTCTGAATCATAAGCATTTTGTAATCAGAAAAGTCAACACCGGCGAGGCGCTTAAATTCTCCGGGATGTGGTGTCAATACCGACCCTGGCGGCACCATAGCAAGCATCTCAGGCTCCAGGGCCAGAATGTTCAGAGCGTCAGCGTCCAGCACCAGGGGAATGTTACATGCTGTCAGAAGATCAGCAATCGCATTACGGGTATCAGGATCAGTGCCGAGGCCGGGGCCTGCTCCAACAGCATTATAGCGTGACAGATCAGGTATGGAAGTAACAAATTCAGCTCCTGGGTCCGGTGAGACCATGGCTTCTGGTAAGGCAGCCTGAATGGCTAAAACTGCTGATGAAGGAGTGTGGACAGTCACAAGACCCGAGCCAGTGCGCATGGATGCTGCTGCTGCCAGGGTTGCTGCCCCTGCTTTGCCGTATGAACCGGCGATAATCAATGAGTGACCGAATTTTCCCTTGTGATCAAATTTCTGCCTTCGCCTTAATATCTTCCTGACATCCGCAGTCTCAACATATTCGTAGTCTGACGGCATGGACGAAATTGCCTCCTGGTTAATACCTATGTCTAGGACTTCCCACTTCTCTGCAAAAGCCGAAGCACCTGCAAACATAAAAGCCAGTTTTGGAAATTGAAAAGTCAGTGTGAGTGATGACTTTACAATCGCCGAGAGATCGGCATCGGTATTGTCATCACAGAAGAGACCTGACGGAATGTCAATTGAAATCACATATGCCCCTGATGAATTTATCCTGTGTATCAGATCAGCAGCCACTCCTGCCGGCGGCCTGGTAAGCCCGCTGCCGAAAATGGCATCTATTACCGTCTCGCAGGAAGATATATCAGGCAATGAGTCAGGACTTGTCAGAGTGACAGGCATAACTCCGGCTTTGTGAAGCCGCTGCAGGTTGGTATCAAATTCCTGGGTGTGCTTCACCCCTGTCTCCACCAGAAATATTCTTACATGATATCCGTCATTCAGGAGGAGTCTGGCGATGACTAGTCCATCACCTCCATTGTTTCCCGGACCTGCAAAGACAGTAATGCTGATCCCGTCGGAAAGTTTTTCCTTTATCCTCAGAAAGGCAGCGTTACCTGCCCTCTCCATGAGAGCCATCGACGTAACAGGTTCCAGACGTATGGTGGCGGCATCGAGCTCCTTTATCTGCTTAGCTGTAAATATCTTCATCAGGTGAAATTTTTCACAAATTTAATTATTAGTGAATGCAAATGAATTATTCTCAATCTTTAAGTCTAATGATCTCAATTAAAAAAGATTTATATATTTGCCATCGCCACAAATTTAAAAACAAATAAAACAAAAGACTATGCTTAAAAACCATCCAAAAGGGCTGTTGGTAGCTTTTTTTGCCAATATGGGAGAACGATTCGGTTTCTATACCATGATGGCCATATTAGTTCTATTCCTACAGGCCAAATACGACCTATCAGCCGATAAAGCCGGTGAAATTTACAGCTCGTTCTATTTCAGCATATATGCCCTTGCCCTTGTGGGAGGTATTCTGGCTGACTCAACACGTAAATACAAAACGGTAATAATGTTCGGTATTATTATCATGTTTGCAGGATACATGCTTATGTCCATACCGGGCATGACCCTGACTTTTACCGTTATTGCCCTGTTCACAATTGCATTCGGTAACGGTTTGTTCAAGGGCAACCTTCAGGCGGTAGTAGGTCAGATGTATGACAATCCTAAGTACTCAAAAATGAGAGACACGGCATTCATGATCTTCTACATGGGGATAAATGTGGGAGCCTTTTTTGCTCCGTTTGCCGCAAACAGTATCCGTAACTGGTGGCTGAAAGTCAATGGTTTTATCCATGACGGAAGCCTTCCTTCTCAATGTCATCAGTTCATTAACGGAACCCTGGTTGATTCTGATAAACTGGCGGAGTTCCAGAGGCTTGCAGATAATGTAAATCTTGCAGGGCCGGTGACTGACCTTGGAACTTTTTCCCAAAACTATCTGGATGTCTTTTCAAAAGGTTATAATTATGCTTTCGGAATCGCTGCGGGAGCAATGGTTATTTCGCTCCTGGTATATATTTTCTTTAACAGGCTTCTCCCGAACAAGGAAAAACCGGTGAAGGAAAATGAGGCATCAGCCACAGGTCTTGAGTTACAGTTCAGGCCTCTGATTTTCTCACTTATTGCTATGGGTGTATTTGCATTTGGACTTAGCTTTGTTGTAGGTATTTTCTCAGGACTTGCTTTCGGACTTTTTGCCGGATTCATTACATGGAT
>JAQBHM010000056.1:0-8508 GCA_032127795.1 Bacteroidales bacterium
GGGCGGAATTCAAACTTTCCGTACTGATCGTCCGCTTCCAGTAATATTACTTTGTCAGGTTTCTGGAATGCTAATATGGCCATATGGATTTTATTACTTGATTACTTTGAATATAATTCAACAATAAGCTGTTCCTTAATCTCTTCGGGAATTTCCGAACGCTGTGGGACACTCATGTATTTGCCGGCCATCTGTGTCTCGTCCCACTCAAGCCAAGCCATTTTTGAACGGCGGTTAGAGGTTACTGCTTCCACGATGATCTCGAGAGATTTTGATTTTTCACGTACTCCGATGATGTCTCCGGGGCGCAGGCTATATGAAGGGATGTTTACCACATTGCCATTGACGGTGATATGACGGTGTGATACCAGCTGGCGCGCTGCTGCCCTTGAAGGGGCTACGCCAAGGCGGTATACAACGTTGTCAAGACGTGATTCCAGAATCTGCAGGAGCACGAGACCGGTTATACCGGGTGCTGACTGCGCCTTCTCGAAGGAGTTGCGGAACTGACGTTCAAGCAGACCGTAAGTATATTTCACTTTCTGCTTTTCACGAAGCTGTATACCGTATTCCGAGGTCTTTTTTCTCTTTTTGCTGAGACCGTGCTGTCCGGGCGGGAAATTCTTCCTGTCGAGGTATTTGTCAGGGCCGTAAATAGGCTCTCCGAATTTCCTTGCGATCTTGGTTTTTGGTCCAGTATATCTTGCCATTGAATTGTTTGTTTATCGTTTATTGAAATTATGCATTTGAGGCTGTTATACCCTTCTCCGTGACGGTGGACGGCATCCGTTGTGCGGCATAGGTGTTACATCAATGATCTCACTGACTTCCACTCCATTATTTGAAATGGCACGAATAGCTGATTCACGGCCTGATCCCGGACCCTTTACATACACCTTCACCTTGCGCAGTCCCAGTTCATAGGCTACCTTGGTGCACTCTTCCGCAGCTATCTGTGCTGCATAGGGAGTGTTTTTCTTGGAGCCTCTGAAACCCATCTTACCGGCAGAAGCCCATGAGATGACCTGTCCTGCACTGTTTGTCAGGCTTATTATAATATTATTGAATGAGGAATGAACGTGAGCCTGTCCCACTGATTCAACTTTAACGACCTTCTTTTTTAACGTCCCAGTCTTCTTTGCCATATTTTAATTATTTAGTAGCTTTTTTCTTGTTAGCAACGGTCTTCTTGCGGCCTTTGCGCGTGCGGGCATTGTTCTTTGTACTCTGTCCTCTTACCGGAAGCCCGATTCTGTGACGGATACCACGGTAACAACCAATATCCATAAGTCGCTTGATGTTAAGCTGTGTCTCAGAACGCAGTTCTCCCTCAAGCTTGTAGTTCTCAGATAGTATCAGACGGATAGCATTGATGTTATCGTCATTCCACTCATCCACTTTCATGTGTCTGTCAACACCTGCCCTGTCAAGAACTTTCTGTGCTGTGCTTCGTCCAATACCATAGATATAAGTAAGAGCTATTTCTCCCTGCTTATGCTTTGGTAAGTCTACACCATTTATACGTGCCATATGCCTCTTTTAATTTGAAGTGCAAAGTTAATTAAATTTATCCCTGCCTCTGTTTGAACTTGGGATTTTTCTTGTTTATAACATATAGGCGTCCATTCCTCCTGACTATCTTGCAGTCTGCCGAACGCTTTTTTATTGATGCTCTAACTTTCATTGCCGTCGTATTTTCTATTTAAATCTAAATGTTATTCTTCCTTTGGTAAGGTCGTATGGTGACATTTCAACCTTCACCTTATCGCCGGGAAGGATCTTGATATAGTGCATTCTCATCTTCCCTGAGATGTGGGCTGTAATTATGTGCCCGTTCTCAAGCTTAACCCTGAACATTGCGTTCGACAGGGCTTCAATGATTGTTCCATCAATCTCTATCGATGGTTGTTTGGCCATATACTTACCTCTTTTTAATAACTTCTTCTATAAACTCGAATGTTGTAAGCAGGTCGGCTCTATCCTCCCTGACTGCAACAGCGTATTCAAAATGTGCTGACGGTTTCCCGTCACCTGTCCTGACGGTCCATCCGTCATTCAGAGTTTTGGTGTTTTTAGTCCCCATATTGATCATCGGCTCAATGCATATGACCATATTTCTCTGCAGCCTGACACCGGAACCCCTTTTACCAAAGTTTGGTACTTCAGGCCCTTCGTGGAGGTGTTTTCCGATGCCGTGCCCTACCAGGGTGCGGACTACGGAATAACCGCCGTTCTCAGCCGTTGACTGTACCATCCATGAGATGTCACCTATGCGTTTCCCTGCCACAGCTTCCCTCACTCCTGCCTCGAGCGATGCCCTGGTGAAGTCAAGTAGACGCTGTGTCTCGGGCGCCACATCCCCTACGGCAAAGGTAAACGCACTGTCACCATAGAAACCGTTGAGGATCACCCCGCAGTCAACCGATATAATATCGCCATCCCGGAGAGTGTAGCCCGATGGTATTCCATGTACCACCTCATCATTGACAGAGGTGCAGAGAGTGTTGGGAAAGCCTGCATAACCCTTGAAACCGGGTAATGCCCCATGGTCACGGATAAATGTCTCCGCAACAGCGTCAAGCTCCAGTGTTGTTATTCCGGGCCTGATATGGGTGGCTACTTCAGCAAGAGTCTTCGAGACCAGCATATTGCTCTCTCTAAGTAACTCTACCTCTGCATCCGTCTTAAGATAAATCATCAAAGAACGTAAACAATTAAATCGCCGTTACGGCACCGGTCCTGCCCTTGACACGACCAGATTTCATCAGCCCGTCATAGTGACGCATCAGAAGATGACTCTCTATCTGCTGCAGTGTATCAAGCACCACACCAACGAGAATCAGCAGCGATGTGCCGCCAAAGAACTGGGCAAAGTTTCCGCTGACTCCGGCATTCACGGCAAAAGCCGGCAGTATTGCCACTATTGCCAGGAAGATAGAGCCCGGAAGAGTAATGCGTGACATGATAGTGTCAATGAACTCCACAGTCCTGCGCCCTGGTTTAATACCGGGTACAAAACCTCCGTTCTTCTTCATGTCTTCTGCCATCTGTACCGGATTAATGGTAACGGCTGTATAGAAGTATGTGAAGATAATTATCATAAACGCAGTAACAAGGTTGTACCAGAATCCGTACATATTTGTAAATGCAACTACTAATCCTGAACCGCTTTCAGCATATCCTGCCAGTATTATAGGCAGCATCATTATAGCCTGTGCAAAGATAATGGGCATTACGCCGGCGGCATTGACTTTCAGAGGGATGTACTGGCGAACACCGCCGTACTGTTTGTTTCCCACAATGCGACGGGCATACTGTACCGGTATGCGGCGCGTGCCCTGAACCAGCAGTATTGAACCCAATATCACAACAAAAAGTATGACAATTTCAAGGAGAAGGGCTACCAGGCCTCCTGAACCGTTGATGCGCGTTCCGGCTTCAAAGATTAACGATCCGGGGAACCGTGAAAGGATACCCACCATGATTATCAATGAAATACCGTTGCCTATTCCTTTGTCGGTGATCTTTTCCCCCAGCCACATCACGAAGATTGTACCGGCAGTAAGGATTATTACCGATGATATTGTAAAGAATGTGCCCTTAAGTACAAATGCTGCCTCGGGAAGAACGGCATGCAAGTTTGCCAGGTAACTGGGTGCCTGCATGGCCAGAATAAAAACAGTAAGATATCTTGTGTACTGATTAAGCTTTCTTCTGCCGCTTTCACCCTCCTTCTGCATCTTCTGGAAATAGGGGAAGACAATACCGAGGAGCTGTATGACGATGGAGGCGGAGATGTACGGCATGATACCGAGGGCAAAGACTGATGCCTGTGAGAATGCTCCTCCCGAAAACATGTCAAGGAGACCCATAATTCCCGAAGAGGTCTGGCTTTTGAGAGCTTCAAGCATGGAGGGATCAATACCTGGCAGGGATATATATGAACCCATACGGTACAATGCGACAATAGCAAGAGTATAGATGATTCTTGCACGCAGATCCTCGATCCTGAATATATTCCTTATTGTCTGAAAAAATTTCATGCTGCTACAGTTTAACTGCTGTTCCTTTATTGGCTTCTATTGCTGCCTGAGCTGATTTGCTGAAGGCATGTGCATGGACTTCAAGACTTCGTGTCAGCGTTCCGTTACCAAGGATCTTCACGAGTGAGTTTTTATTGATCAGCCCGGCAGTAAGAAGTGTCTGAAAATCAATACGTTTTGCATCAAGCCTTGTTGCCAGGTCTTCAATGGTACTCAGGTTGATACCTTTATACTCAACGCGGTTGATGTTTTTGAACCCTCCCTTAGGTACTCTTCTCTGGAGAGGCATCTGACCTCCTTCAAACCCAACCTTCTTGCTGTAACCTGAGCGCGACTTGGCTCCCTTATGGCCACGGGTTGATGTTCCGCCATGGCCTGAGCCTTCACCGCGACCGATACGTTTTTGACTCTTTACCGATCCTTCAGCAGGTTTTAAGTTACTTAAATTCATAGTGAAATATATAATGCTGTTAATACCTTAAACGTTCTCAACCTTCACCAGGTGTCTCAGCTTCTCAACCATACCCATTATCTGGGGAGTGTCATCATGCTCTACAGTCTGATGCATTTTCTTTATACCCAGTGCTGCCAGGATTCTCTTCTGATTCTCGGGCTGGCCGATTTTACTCTTGGTCTGGGTTATTCTTATCTTAGCCATATCTGCTGTTTCTAACCGTTAAACACTTTATCCAATGTGACGCCCCTGTGATCTGCCACGGTGCTGGCATCGCGCAGTTCAAGCAGTGCTGCAATGGTAGCTTTTACTAGGTTGTGAGGGTTTGACGAGCCTTTTGATTTGGCAAGCACGTTTCTCACTCCCACGCTTTCAAGGACAGCGCGCATTGCACCCCCTGCCTTGACACCGGTACCTTCCGTAGCCGGTTTGATGAAGACAAAGGCACCTCCAAATTTACCATACTGCTCATGAGGGATTGTACCTTTGAACACCGGGACCTTTATCAGGTTTTTCTTGGCGTCTTCAATACCCTTTGCTATGGCCGTTGTCACTTCACTTGCCTTGCCCAGGCCGTGACCCACGATCCCCTTCTCATCGCCAACGACGACGATGGCAGAAAAACTGAAGGTACGACCCCCCTTGGTTACCTTGGTTACCCTCTGGATGCTTACCAATCTGTCGGTAAGTTCAAGATCACTGTTTTTTACTCTCTTTATTCCGTATGCCATACTGATTAGAATTTTAAGCCGCCTTCGCGTGCGCCGTCAGCCAATGATTTAACTCTGCCATGATACTGGTATCCGCTTCTGTCGAAAACGACATTCTCAATGCCTTTCTCCTTGCAAATAGCAGCTATGCGCTTGCCAACAAGCACGGCCATCTCGCTCTTCTTGCCGCTTACTGCTGCAAATTCCTTCTCTCTCGAACCAGCCGAGGCAAGGGTTACACCATTCACGTCATCAATTGCCTGAGCGTATATATCTTTATTGCTGCGAAACACCGCTAGTCTGGGTTTCTCAGCTGTTCCTCTGACCCGCTTGCGGATCCTCATTCGGATTTTTGTTCTCTTTTCTATTCTTGTTAAGGCCATGACTTTAATATTTGATCATGTTACACACCAGCCGATTTACCGGCTTTTCTCCTGAGCTGTTCACCCACGAATTTAATACCCTTGCCTTTATATGGCTCAGGCGGACGCAAGGATCTGATCTTTGCTGCAATGTGACCGATAAGCTGCTTGTCTATGCTTTGAAGGGTAATCACCGGATTACTCCTCTTCTCGGTTTTTGTCTCCACGCTGATCTCATCAGGAAGTTCCATGATAATATCATGGGAAAAACCAAGACTCAGTTCAAGCTGCTGACCTTTGGCTTCAGCACGATAGCCTACACCTACAAGTTCCAGTTGTTTCTTATAGCCCGTAGAAACTCCAACAACCATGTTGTCAATAAGTGACCTGTAGAGGCCATGAAGCGACTTAAGACGCTTTTCCTCATTGGGTCTTGTTACTATGATCTGGTTGTTCTCCACTTCCACCCTGATGTCCTTGTCAATCTTCTGTGACAATGTTCCCAGGGGGCCTTTCACACTTACCACGTTGGTGTCATTCACCTCAAAGGTGACACCCTCGGGAAGGTTTACAGGTAATTTTCCTATTCGTGACATTTAATATCTCCTCCTGATTTAGTATACATAACATAAAACTTCTCCCCCCACGTTCTCCCTGGCTGCCTCTTTTTCAGTCATAAGACCTTTGGAGGTAGAAAGGATTGCGATCCCGAGTCCGTTAAGGACCCTTGGGAGTTCATCTACGCCGGCATATCTCCTTAGACCCGGGCGGCTTATCCTCTGTATAGACTTTATTGCCGGAAGCTTGCTCTTCGGATGATATTTAAGGGCAATCTTGATCGTTCCCTGCACGCCGTCGTCAATAAACTTATAGCTGAGGATGTACCCTTTTTCGTAGAGTATCCTGGTGATATCCTTCTTCAGACCGGAAGCCGGTGTCTCAACCACTTTATGTCCAGCTTTAATGGCGTTCCTTACCCTGGTAAGAAAATCTGCTATTGGATCTGTCATATCTTGTTCTATTTATTGTTTTTATCTTCTATGGTTGGTTACCAGCTTGCTTTTCTTACACCCGGGATAAGGCCTTTTGATGCCATTTCCCTGAAAGTGATTCTGTTGACCCCAAACTGTCTCATGTAGCCTCTCGGGCGTCCGGTCAGTTTACATCTGTTGTGCAGCCTGATAGAACTTGAGTTGCGCGGCAGCAGGCTGAGTCCCACATAATCACCTTCGGCTTTCAGTGCGGCTCTTTTCACGGCATACTTCTGTATGAGTTTTGCACGTTTGACCTCGCGAGCCTTCATCGATTCTTTAGCCATATTCCGATCTGTTTATTTATTTTTAAATGGTATACCGAATTCCTTAAGGAGAGCAAATGCCTCTTCATCACTACCGGCGGTAGTTACAAAAGTGACCTGCAATCCCATTATCTTAACGATCTTGTCAATGTCTATCTCCGGGAAGATAATCTGCTCAGTGATCCCGAGGGTATAGTTGCCGCGGCCGTCAAGCTTTGCACCTACACCCTTGAAGTCGCGGATACGCGGCAGCGCAACGGAGATGAGTCTCTCAAGAAACTCATACATCTTGTCTTTGCGCAGTGTAACCATGACACCAATGGGCATTGCTTTTCTCAGCTTGAAGTTTGAGATATCCTTCTTTGATATTGTCTGAACAGATTTCTGCCCGGCAATATCTGATATTTCCTTCTGGCCTACCTCAAGCAGCTTCTTATCGGCTATTGCCTGACCCAGCCCCTGGCTGATAATTATCTTCTCCAGCCGCGGAACCTGCATCACAGTTTTATAGTTAAACTGTTTCATCAGTGCAGGCGTTATCTCACTCTTGAATTTTGTCTTTAGCGCAGGCGTATACATTACTTGATCTCCTCTCCTGATTTTTTGGAATAACGCACTAATTTGTTCTTCTCATTCAGTCTGCGTCCTGTGCGGGTTGGTTTACCGCTGGCAGGATCAATGACCATGAGGTTGGAAATATGCACGGGGGCCTCTTTCTTGATGATACCTCCCTGAGGTGCTTTGGCGTTGGGTTTGGTATGTTTTGATACCAGGTTTACTCCTTCAACCAGAGCCCTGCTCTTTTCCCTGTCTACTTCAAGGACTCGGCCTTTCTGACCTTTTGCCTCACCGGTAATGACAGATACCGTATCTCCTTTTTTTATGTGTAATTTCTTCTGCATCGGGTGTCAGTTTAATATTATAACACTTCAGGTGCGAGTGAAACGATCTTCATGTATTTTTCGCGCAGCTCTCTGGCTACGGGGCCGAAGATACGGGTACCGCGTACCTCATCCTGATTATTGAGGAGTACAACGGCATTGTCATCAAAGCGAATATAAGACCCATCAGCACGGCGTATCTCTTTCCTGGTTCTGACGACCACGGCCTTGCTCACGGTTCCCTTTTTTGCCTCACCTGACGGCAGCGCGCTTTTTACGCTGACGACAATCTTGTCGCCCACGCTTGCGTACCTCTTCTTGCTTCCACCGAGAACCCTGATGCAAAGAACCTCCTTGGCACCTGTATTGTCGGCAACAGTCAACCTGCTTTCCTGCTGTATCATAACTACTTAGCTCTTTCGATTATTTCAATCAATCTCCAGGATTTATTTTTGCTTAGAGGCCTGGTCTCCATAATACGTACCGTATCACCTATGTTGCAGGAGTTATCCTCGTCATGGGCCATAAGCTTTTTCGTCTTGTTAACGAATTTGCCATAGATAGGGTGTTTCACCTTTCTCTTGATGGCAACGACGATAGACTTGTCCATCTTGTTGCTGACGACAACGCCTGTACGTTCTTTTCTAAGATTCCTTATCTCTTCCATTCTGATAACGGCTATTTTGTTTTCTCAATCTTCTCTCTCTTGCGCATCTCTGTCATAAGCCTTGCAACAGTTTTCCTGCTTTCCTTGATCTTCT
>JAQBHM010000057.1:0-3522 GCA_032127795.1 Bacteroidales bacterium
TCCTGATCCCACCCTTCAGAGTATAGATAATAATCAGGGTAATAAAGATTAACACGTTGACCCAGAACGGAACATTCCATGCATCAAAGACAAATATCTGTAACACATTTATGACAAGGAACATGCGTAATGAAGCCCCAAGTATCCTGGAGATAATGAAGAATCCCGCACCTGTTTTGTAGGACCAGAAGCCAAAGCGCTGTTCCAGGTATGAGTAGATTGAGGTTAGTTTAAGCCTGTAATAAAGTGGAAGCAGCACCAGGGCAATTACAAAATAGCCGAAGAGGTATCCGAAGACCACAACCATATAGCTGAACTGGGTATCCTGAACCCATCCGGGCACTGACATGAATGTCACCCCGGACAGTGAGGCTCCTATCATGCCGTAGGCTACCACAAACCAGGGAGAAACCCTGTTGCCGATGTAAAATGACTGATTGTTTGCTTTACGTGCGGTGATCCATGTTACTGCGAACAACAAAACCGTATAGGCAATGAAAATTCCAAGAATAAGTGTAGGCGTCATCAAAATGAAAATTAGAATGCAAGAATAACAAAAAGTAGTAAGACAAAAAATTATTTTATTTTTGTTTAAAACCATCCGGATGAATAAAGGGTTTTCATCAAAACTGCTTGAGGATGCCGTTAATGAGTTTGCCTCATTGCCAGGTATAGGTCGCAAAACGGCCTTCAGGCTTGTGATGCACCTTCTCAGACGTGACAGTTCAGAGGTAAGGCGCTTTGGTGAGACTGTCACCCGACTTCGCGAGGATGTATGTTACTGCCACATATGCCACAGCATCAGTGACACCCCTGTGTGTGAGATATGCAGCGATCTGAAGAGAGAGAGATCAGTGATATGCGTTGTTGAGAACGTCCAGGATGTAATGGCTGTTGAGAATACCCGGCAATACAAGGGTCTGTATCATGTACTCGGAGGCATTATCTCACCCGTTGACGGTATCGGACCCTCAGACATCACCGTCAACAAACTGGAGGAAAGAATACGTGACGGCGGCATCAGCGAGGTTATACTTGCACTGAGCACAACCATGGAAGGAGACACTACCAACTTCTATATCTTCAGACGCCTCTCACATTACAATATTAAGGTCACAACACTGGCACGGGGAGTAGCTACAGGAGACGTGCTCGAATACACCGATGAGATAACACTGGGGCAGTCTATCGTTAACCGGCGCCTTTTTTCAATCGCCCCACGCGATTGATTCTCCCGGAAAAATTAGACCTCTGTTATCATTTTTTTATTCTGAAAATGTTCTTTTATTTGACGAAACAACTTCCGGCTATGACTGAAAAATTTGACAAATTCTTTTCGAGATCATCACAGATGATGAAGCGTTCAGCAATCAGAGAAATACTGAAGCTGACCCAGAAGCCGGATATGATCTCTTTTGCCGGCGGACTTCCTTCACCGGACTCATTTCCGATAGAGGATGTGAAAAAGATCACTGCGGAGATGCTTGAGGAAGATGGCCCGGCAGCGCTGCAGTACGGGACTACTGAGGGTGACAGCAAGCTCAGGAAGTTGCTCGTTGAGCGCCATATCAGTGAGGGGCTGGACCTCACACCTGACAACATAGTCATCACCAGCGGTTCACAGCAGGCACTTGACCTTATAGGAAAAATCTTCCTTGATCCGGGTGACTGTGTGATCTGCGGCCTGCCCTCCTACCTCGGTGGACTGAGTGCATTCCTTGTCTACGGAGCTCAGATGGAAGGAATACCTCTTGACGATGACGGAATGCGCCCTGACCTGCTCGAGAGTGCAATAATAAATCTCAGGGAAAAGGGGAAGACCATCAAGTTCATCTATATCATCCCCGACTTCCAGAATCCGGCAGGTGTGACAGTGCCTCTCTCGCGCCGGCTTGAGATAATACGTATAGCTGAAAGACATGACCTGATAATAGTTGAGGACAGCCCTTACCGCGACATCCGCTTTGAAGGCCAGCCTGTACCGCTGATGTACAGCCTTGACACTTCGGGAAGGGTCATTACTCTCCATACCTTCTCCAAGATATTTGCTCCCGGGCTCAGGCTTGCATGGGTACTGGGTCATCCTGACCTTATTGACAAGATAATCATCGCCAAACAGGCTGCAGACCTATGCTCTCCAGCCTTCGGACAGAAGATAGTGGCAAGATATATTGAAAAAGGTCTGCTCGATGTCAACCTGAAGAAGACCGTGGACATGTACCGCGAAAGGCGTGATCATATGCTCAAATGCCTCCGGGAGCTCATGCCTCCGGGAGTGAAATGGACAGAGCCGCAGGGCGGACTGTTCCTCTTTGTGACGCTCCCCTCCTCAATGGATTCTGCCCGCCTGCTGGAAAGAGCCATCATAAAAAAAGTGGCCTTCGTTTGCGGGTCAGTCTTTTACTGCAATAATGAGGGTCACAATACAATGCGCATTAACTTCTCATTCTCCAATACTGAAGAAATATGTGAGGGCGTACGCCGGCTGGCAGAAGCAATCAGGGAGGAGATGGAGGCTATCTGAGAGTTATGGAACTCTCTGTCATAATCGTTTCATATAACGTAAGAGACTACCTCAGGGAGTCTGTCAGATCAGTGATAAGGGCATCAGAGAGTATTGACAGTGAAATGATCATTGTCGACAACTGCTCTGATGACGGCTCCGTGGAGATGGTCTCCCTGGAATTCCCGATGGTGAAAGTCATCAGGTCCGAAATGAATGAGGGTTTTGCGGCTGCATGCAACAGGGGCATCCTCTCTTCAACAGGGATGTTTATCCTTATCCTGAACCCTGATACCCTTGTTGAACCCTCCGCACTTACAACAGCAGTAAACTTCTTGAAAGATAACCCTGAAGCCGGCGCTGCTGGCGCCCGGATGACTGACGGAGAGGGCGCCTTTCTCCCTGAATCAAAAAGAGGATTCCCCTCGCCGCTGACGTCATTCTTCAGATTCACAGGCATGGGAAAGTTATTTCCCCGCTCATCCTTCTTCAATGCCTATTATCTCGGGAATATGCCTGATGATAAGAGATGCCGCGCTGACATACTTACCGGAGCCTTCATGCTTATCCGGCGGGAGGCCATTGATAAGAGCGGCCTGTTTGACACTTCGTTTTTCATGTACGGCGAAGATATAGACCTCAGCTGGCGCATTGTCAGGGCAGGATATGCAAACTATTACCTGGCAGATGCCCGGATAACACATTTCAAGGGTAAAAGCGCAGGCAGTGATGAGATTGCAGTTATCAGACATTTTTACAGTGCAATGATCATCTTCGCCCGTAAACATCTCAGCAAAGCATGGTTCGTGCCTGTTGTTGCCGGAGTAAATATGATGCTGGCATTGAAACTCATCAGAGTCTCATTGAGAGGGATGGTTAAAAAATTATCGTCCTATGTTAAAAAGGGATGATGCAATTGCCCGCTTTTTTGAATATTTCACTTATATTAGTCTTCTTAAGAAAACTAACCACCTGAATGAGAAGGGCTAATTATATTCTTTGCATGCTGTTGGTGATGC
>JAQBHM010000058.1:0-2533 GCA_032127795.1 Bacteroidales bacterium
AAGCTTAAAGGCAGCCTGACAGGTGCGAAAGATCCTTATGCCTGGCTCTTTGACTGGAATGAGTATTATACTCCCAGGGCACTGTATATGATCCAGAAAGCGGGTTTGAAAGTGAGGGTTGCCACAAAAAGGTTTACCCTCACCGAAGGAGAACAGCTGAAGAAATTCAATTACGGTGCTATTATGGTTCATCCTTCAGAGGGAGATATGTCAGGTGAGCAGGTCACCAACCTGATGTCGGAAATATCTGCAGAATGCGGAATTGAGATCTACGGTGCGGCAACCGGACTGACTCCGTCAGGGATTGACCTGGGCAGCAATGAATTCATAACACTTGCAATGCCATCGGTACTTATGCTGGTTGATGAAGGAATACCCTCAGATGATGCCGGAGAGATATGGTACCTGATGGATCAACGCTACAACATCCCTGTTACAATGATACCTGCATCAAGATTGCAGTCTGCAAACCTGTCAAGATACAATGTGATCATCATGACCGGGAACCCTTCAATGTCTGCCTCTGCCATTGAAAATTTAAGGGTTTGGAACAGGTCAGGAGGAACTCTGATAGCTTATAAGGGGGGGAACAGATGGGTTAATGAAAACAAATTTGCAGATATCCCCTATATTGAAACGGCAACATTCACGGAAGGAGCTGTCAGAAGATATACTGACAGGGCAAATGACAGGAACATTCATACTATACCTGGTTCAATATTTGAGACGACCCTGGATCTTACACATCCGTTATGTTATGGCTATACTAAACCGCTGCTGCCGGTATTTAAAAGTGAATCAACAGCCGTAAAAAAGAACAGTAACATTTACAATAACCCTGTCATCTACACTGAAAAGCCATTGCTAAGCGGTTACTGCACCCCTGAGAATATCGAAAGGATAAAGAACAGCGCTTTTGTGAGTGTTCACAGCGGACCGGGAAGAGTCATCTCAATATATGATGACACCAATTTCAGGGTGATATGGTACGGTACCAGCAAGATCTTTGCCAATGCGATCTTTTTCGGGCAGATACTCAGGCAGGAAAACAGATACGGCCAATAGCAATATCTTCAATCTCGCGCAGTGATGTCTCCAGCGAGATATACTGGTTGATGTCACCATAAAGCTCCAGGATTATCAGTCCTGCGGCTTCGCCGAACCATACCTCATTGACACCCAGCCTTGTGCGGATGATGTTCCCATATTGGGTAAGCATTTTCTGAACCTCAATCCCCAGTTCATCACGGTGCGGCACAACCAGGCCCAGGAGCGTGACGCCACTGCAATCACGGGGTGCATCCGAGTGGCCGTGTGAAAATGCCATCTCCCTTACAATTATTCCTTCCAGGTTTTTTATCTTTTCCAGCAGTATCCCGCACTCGTCAGGATCTCCGGCCAGGTGTATAACCATGAACCCTTCCCTGCTGCAAACCTCTTCACTAAGTTCGTGGAATCCCAGACGCGTGCTGATGACATTCATATGAGCTGACAGGACACGCTGGACAAGTCCTGCCTCCTTGATCCTGTCTGTTATCTTAATACCTGCAACTCTGACCATAACATCGGTGTTTCAATAGTATAGATCTCTTTCTCCGTTCTTAATACTGTCAATCTTCTTTCTTAAGCTTTCCTTCATACTCTCATCAAGGTCAGCCATATTTTTCTCAATGGCAATCCATCCCTTTGCTGCCAGCTCCGGTGTTGCATAGTCAACAATATATTCTGACAGGGTCAGGATAGCGTTTGGTGTGCAGTAACGTTTTATGAACCCTGGTACAGAGAACTCCATGAAATGTTCCCCTGTACGCCCCAGACGATAGCAGGCAGTGCAGAACGATGGCAGAAAGTCATCACTCATAAGCTCATCTATGACTTCGGCAAGTGACCTGTCATCATTGATCCTGAACTGTTCGCGGTTGAGGTTTTGCTGTTCATTTCTTGACTCAGAATACCCTCCGAGTTCTATTTTTGTGCCACCGTCAATCTGTGATACTCCGAATGACATTGCCTCTTTCCTGACATCGGGAGTTTCGCGGGCTGTCAGTATCAGCCCGGTGTACGGCACCGAAAGTCTCAGTATTGCTATGAGTTTCTTGAAATCATCATCAGAGACAATATACCTGTCATTGAAATTGATCATGGAGGCATCTTTGATACGGGGGAATGAGATGGTATGGGGGCCTACATTATAACAGGCCTCAAGGTGGTTGGTATGTCTCACCAGCCCCATCACCTCAAAACGCCAGTCGTACAGCCCGAACAGTGCCCCTATGCCCACATCATCAATCCCGGCTTCCTGGGCCCTGTCAAGAGCAGTGAGCCTCCAGTCATAGTCTTTCTTTTTGCCTCCCAGGTGATACCATGAATATGCTTCACGGTCATAGGTCTCCTGAAAGACCTGGTAGGTACCTATTCCTGAACGGCCTACTTTGCGAAAACCGTCAATATCAAGAGGTGCTGCATTGACATTTACCCTGCGAATCTCACCCCTGCCCCGGCGAACGCCGTAAACGGTCTTCACGGTATGGGC
>JAQBHM010000059.1:0-13494 GCA_032127795.1 Bacteroidales bacterium
GGCGAGATAGCTCCCGGGGCAACCATGTTCGGCGATGACGATGCCACTGAAAAACTGCTGCAGATATTAAACAGCGGACAGGTTATGGAATACCTGAAGACAAAGTACGACCTGCCGGTTCATTATGAAATTAAGGCCACGGAGAAGTATCCCAATACGGTTATTGCCCAGAAGATGAAGAAATATATCAGGTCATCAAAGACTGCTTTCGGATCTGTGGAGATAAAAGTGAGAGACCGTGACAGGGAGATTGCATGCGCAATGGCGAATGATATTGCAGCACAGGCTGACACCATTCTGAACAATATGCAGCGCGGAGCCTCAACCGGGATGCTCTCAGAGCTTGCAAGAAGCTATGAGAATCAGATGAGGCTCATTGAGAAATATGAAGATTCATTAAGCATTGCTCCCGGCTTATGGAGCTACAGGGCCTTTTCTGAACTGGAGGCAGAGACGGAGTACCTGGCGCAGATCCGCGGGCGTTATCTTGAGGCTCAGGCACTCAGCCGTCAGACTCTTCCGTATACACTTGTGGTGGACAGGGCCACTGTGGCTGAAAAGAAGATATGGCCAAAACGCAGTTATATTGTTATAGTGACGGTTGTATCGGCATTGTTGCTGGCGTCACTGGGGCTGTTCATTGCCGAGGGAGTGAAGCTGCACCGTACTGATGATCAGCTCTGAATTCATAATCATATGGATGGTACCGGTAATACTGGCAATTGTCCTGATTGCTGTGTTATCTCTTGAGTACCTGCTTCTGCTGACGCTTTTCCTGACACCCCTTTCGATACAGTTAAGCTATTTTACAGGGGCATCACCCTTTGATATCTCGCTGCCAACAGAGCCCGTTATGGCAATGCTGATCTTCATAACGCTCTTCAAACTTATTGTCAGACGCGAGTTTTCAATGAAATTGCTCCGGCATCCGGTAACGGTAGTCATTGCCCTTTATCTTATCTGGACATTTGTGACCTCATTGACATCCACGATTGTTCTGGTGTCATTCAAGACCCTTGCCTACCGGATGTGGTTTATCTCCGGGTTTTACCTCATTGCCGCCCAGCTGTTTGCCCGGGAAGGGCTTGACAGGCGGTATATATCAGCCTATTCTGCCGGCCTTGCCGTGGTAGTCATGTTCTTTCTGGTTCGCATAGGCGGTGCCGGGCTCATGAATCAGAAGTTTGCCCACTCAGCCTGTTATCCGTTTTACAAAGACCACACTTCCTTCGGCGCCTCTATGGCCTTCCTTCTGCCGCCCCTTTCAGTAATGTTCTTTCAGGGCAGGAAAAAATTCACGGGAAGAATAATACTTGCATTACTGATACTGCTTTTACTGGCCGGTCTGGTTTTTTCATACAGCAGGGCAGCATGGGTTAGCCTCCTGGCAGCACTGGCGGTGACATTCATAATATGGCTCAGGATGCCCAGGAGGATGCTGTATTTTACTTCACTCATCCTGCTTGTTGTACTCTTTTTCTCAGCCGGGAGCATATGGCAGAAAATGGACAGCACCACCGAAGATTCGTCGGCCGACCTGGCGCAGCACCTGCGTTCATCATCCAATATCTCAACGGACCAGTCTAATCTTGAACGTATAAACCGCTGGAAGTGTGCACTGAGGATGTTCGCGGAGAAGCCTTTTACGGGATGGGGCCCCGGAACCTACCAGTTTCAGTATGCTCCCTTTCAGCGGGCATCAGACAGGACTATCATAAGCACTGATTTTGGCGATGCCGGCAATGCCCACAGTGAGTACCTGGGAGCATTAAGCGAAGCCGGGCTGCCGGGAGCGCTTCTTTTTCTGCTTCTGACCATTTCTTCACTGGTTACAGGCATCAGGGTCTGGTACCGTAGCGGGCGTGACAGAGAGGGATATTTTGCACTGGCAGTACTGGCAGGATTGATGACCTATATGATACACGGTGCCATGAACAGCTTCCTTGACACAGACAAGATAGCATCACTCTGGTGGGGGTTTATCGCAATGCTTGTGGCAATGGATATGAGGAAGTCGAAAGGCGAAAATCGAAAGTTGAATGTCTGATGTCCAATGTCGAAAGTCGAAAGTCGAAAGTCGAATGTCTGATGTCGAAAGTCGAATGTCGAAAGGCAAAAGGAGAAAGGCAAAAGGAGAAAGGAGAAAGGGAAAAATCAAAGACAAGCTAAAAGGGAAGATATATTTAGCGGATCTCTACTGCCAGTATAGAGACATCATCAAAGAGAGCCGGGTTGGTCCCGTGAATGTCAAGATCATCTATTAGTGCAGCAATATTTTCTGACACGGGAAGCCTGTTGGGGAAGTGCTTAATAACAGGTGATGCCCCCAGGTCATTTCCTTTGCTGTCTTTCAGCTCAGAGAGGCCGTCGGTGTAGCAAACAATCTTCGCGGGACCGCTTATTGTCAGCTTCACTTTGCCCACAGGAGGCATCTCGTCAAGCATGCCAACCCCAACACATGAGGTTCTGAGAAGTGTTGAGGTCTTTGAGGAAATATCAATAAGAACAGGCGGGTTATGGGCTGCATTCACGAACTCAAGTTCACGGGTGGCAATGTTGTACCGGGCAATGAAGCATGTCAGGAACCACTCTCCGGAAGAGTTGATAACAATGATTTTGTTGAGCTTCTGCAGGAGAACTTCCAGGTCAATTTCTGCCGAAAAGAGCACTCTGAGGCTGGCCTGGAAATTAGACATCAGCAGGGCTGCCGACATCCCCTTTCCTGAAACATCGGCCATACAGAATCCTACAATATTATCTGAAAGAGAGACAAAATCATAATAATCGCCGCCTACTTCACTATGCGGGTTATAAAATCCCTGTGCCCTTATTTTATCTGTAGAGGGGAGCTTCGTGTTATCAGGGATAAGCATCATTTGCAGCCGCGCTGCCAGTTCAAGTTCGCGGCGCAGGGCCTCCTGTTTCAGGCTTTCCTTAAAAAGCCTCAGGTTCTCAATAGCCACAACAATGATACTTGATATTGTCTGTATGAAATGCAGGTGCCTTATCACAGGGCTCATGCCCTCTCCCTCTTCATCGATGTCGCCGATCAGCACAAAAGCCAGGGGAATATTGTTATTCAGCACCGGAATGATGATATCGACACCCTCAAACGGATGTTTGGGAACCTCCGTGATAATCTCCTGATAACACAGCAGGTCACGTTCCACATCTACTGCCGTGCTGAGTTCTGCGGAGAATCCTGAGTTAAGGAGTGCCTCCCACCCCTCGCTGTATTTGAAAAGAAGGATCTTGCCTATGCCGAGGTCATCACGAAGGATAGACTCATACTTTGCCAGAAGATCTGACGTAGGCAGGTTGGCATTGATTGAAAGCGTAATGTCCAGCAGGGCGTCGAGTTTGAATTTCGACATCTTGAGCCTGTCGTTCGGTAGCTTTCTCTCCTTCATATCAGGTATGTCAGCCTTTAACTCGTTCTACATAAGTCCGGTCTCTTGTGTCAATACGGATCTTGTCGCCTGTATTTACAAAGAGCGGAACCATAATTGTTGATCCGGTTTCGATAGTTGCTGCCTTGTAGGTATTTGTTGCCGTGTCACCCCTGAGTCCCGGCTCGGTATAGGTAACCTCCATGACCACATTTATTGGCAGGTCAACCATCAGTACATTCTCCGTATCGGCATGCACCACAACCTCAACTGTTATGCCTTCCTTGAGAAGGTCGCTGTTTTCGAACAGGGATTCGGGTACCGTTATCTGCTCAAAGGTTTCGAGGTGCATAAGGTTATAACCATCATCATCTTTGTAAAGGAACTGGTGCGGTCTCCTCTCCACCCGGGCCACATTGACCTTGACGCCTGAGTTGAATGTGTTCTCAAGGACTTTACCTGAAGTTACGTTTTTTAATTTGGTGCGGACAAAGGCGGGGCCCTTACCCGGTTTCACATGCTGAAACTGTACGATGGTATACAGATCATTATTGTATTCAATTACCATCCCGTTTCTGAAGTCTGCCGTTGTTGCCATAAATAGCTCTATTCTCTTCTTTAATTAATAACAAGTGGTGTTTTCAGCCCTTCGCTGCTAACCATATCCACATAAAATGACCCCACAAAGATATCAAAACGGACTTTAACCGGTAAAAAATTTTCATCGGCACTGAACCACATCGCCATATCCTCTTCAGTTTTAAAAACTCTGCCTACCTCGGTTACGGGGTGGAACCTGTAGCAAAGGATCTTTCCTTCCCTGATTTTAACCATTTCCTTACCCCTGTATTTCAAGGTAATAGGATATAATTCATCGGCGAACCAGGTCGCCATTGTATAAGTGTCACCGGGTTTCAATGAATCTGCTTTGGCCAAATAATGCTTGCGAAACCAGTAAAAAGAGGATATAATATCAAGAATCCCCTTTTGGGTAATGTGTCTGCCGCTGAGGTCACTTTTCAGCACAGCTGAGTCAGGCCTTGACCGGTGGTCAAAAGTCACCTCATTATATTTACGGTAACGCCCTTCGGAAATATTACGGATGGAAAAAAGAGGCAGGTCTGTGGCGGGTTCTATATAACTTTCATAGGAGTCCCTTACCTTATAGACTGCATCAGCAATCCCTGTTGTCTGTCCTGAAAAGATCGCATGCCAGACAGGCACTCCATCCCAGTAACCTTTCTTTAACTCCAATGTGGCTACGCCTCCGTTTACAAAACCGTATCTCACCTGGTAGTTGACCTTTTCCCCGGGAAGATATGGCTGTTGCTGACCTTGCATTGCTGCCAGAAATAAAAAGCACATTATGATAACTGCCGTTCCTCTTTTCATATTGTCAACCCGGTGTTTACGGGATCATTTTCCTGGGTATCGTTGCCAGAAATTCCTTCAGATAAAAGGGTTCGAAGTACGCAATATCTTCGAACTGCTTTTCTTTCAGGGCCTTCAGTGCGGGGAGGTGCAAATATGATGCCGAGAGGCTGAAGTCAGGAATGAAAATGGCATTTTTGTCAGTTATCATTCCGCTGCATTTTGCTGCGCCGGTCCCGAAGAATATGACTTTACCCTGTGCCAGTTCCTCTCTGAATGATTTTTCATCAATTATGTCAGCGGCGGTCTCTCTGATCATTTTCCCGTCACCGGTGAACAGGGCATTGTAGACCTCCATGCGCCTTGCGTCAATCATGGGGCAGAGCAGGGCCTTTTCTTCCTTCGCAGGATTATTGCCGGAGATAAAGCCATAATACATGGCTGTCAGGGTATTGATGGCTATGAGCGGTATTGCGGCACCGTAGGAGATACCTTTAGCTACAGAGACACCTATCCGCAGGCCGGTATATGAGCCCGGTCCCTTGCTTACTGCCACGGCATCGAGCTCCGCAGCACTGACCGAGGCTTCGGCAAACAGTTTGCCAATGAGTACAGTCAGCTGTGAGGCATGCGTCTTTCCTTCTGCAGCTTCCTGCAGATAGAGAATCCCGCTGTCATCACACAAAGCCGCCGAGCAAATCCCGGTGGCAGTTTCAATACAAAGGATCATCTTGCAAAGAGTTACTTACTCTCTTATTTTTTCTTCTTCTCAGTATTGAAAAGAGCTTCCTTTTCCACAACCTCAATCAGGGTGGAGTCTGACAGTTTTTTGCTGATTGCACTGAAAGGCTGCACGATAACATCCTCGCTTTCACTGATCCCGCTGAGGATCTCGATATTGGTGTTATCCTGTATCCCTGTCTTAACATCACGGGCAAGAGCATATTTTCCGTCTGACACGAAGATGATGGTACGGACATCTTCAATGCCACTCATCTTCAGCTTGGTAGTATCAGTACGGGTGGTGACTGCCTGTATGGGAACAGAAAGCACACTGGCCTTTCTGCTGGTGCGAATGTCAACGGATGCTGACATGCCCGGCCTGAAGGGGCTGGGATTTTTCTCGGTGATCAGGTCATCATATGATTCGCGCAAAATAGCAATCCTCACTTCAAAATTGGTGACCTGATCAGCGGTGATACCTGCATTTTTTGCCGAGTTGGCAATCTCAGTAACCACACCTGTGAAGTCACGGTCAAGGTATGCATCAACCTCAACAACGGCGGTGTCACCAACCTTCACCCTGATGATGTCATTTTCATTAACGTCAACCATAACCTCCATGCGGTTGAGATCTGCCACCCTTAGAACCTCCGTACCTGTCATCATATTGGCACCTACCACTCTTTCTCCCTGCTCTACAGAAAGCCTGGAGACGGTACCGGTCATGGGTGAATATACCGTTGTCTTGATGAGGTTTTCATTGGCTTCTTTCAGTGAAGCCTCGGAGCTCTTGACGGCGAACAGGGCACTTTCCTTTTCGGCTATTGCTATCTTATACTGGGCCTCGGCCTGTTCAAAGTCAGACTGCGAAATAGTCTTCTCCTCCCACAGTGACTTGCTTCTGTTGTATGAGA
Organism: Bacteroidales bacterium; assembly: GCA_032127795.1. Lineage (GTDB taxonomy): Bacteria > Bacteroidota > Bacteroidia > Bacteroidales > VadinHA17 > SR-FBR-E99. The sequence continues at coordinate 6,398 of JAQBHM010000059.1, forward strand.
GTTCCGCCTGTATCAGCTGGGCGTCAACCTGTGAGAGACGGGCTTTTGATGAACTTACTGCCGCCGATGCACGGTCACGGGAAGAGATGTAGATCTCGGGCTTGATCTTAAAGAGAAGCATTCCCTTAACCACATTATCCCCCTCTTTCACATTCAGTTCAACGATCTCTCCCGATACATCGGGACTAATCTTGACCTCTTTTTCTGGCTGGATCTTGCCATTGGAGGTTACTTCTTCAATGATAGGCCTGGATGTAACTTTCTCAATGGCCACTTTAATGGTGGGAGCTTTGCCAAACCAACCCTGTTTCTTGCCTACCATGGCAAAAATGAGCAAAAGAACAACTGCAATGAGCAATATCTTCAGAATCTTATTTTCTTTCATAACGCGGATAATTTCAGAATTTAGTTCGCAATAATATCGATATGCTGTAAAGTAATTGGTATTCCCTTGTAGAAATCGAGGACCTTGATCTTGAAGACATATTCATATTTTGCCTGGGCCATTTCGCTCTGGGCATTGAGAAGCAGTGTCTTTGACTGGTTATATTCTACTGCGGTCACCAGCCCGTTATTCAGTTTCTGTTCCGAATATCGGAATGCCTCTTCCATTGAGGCCACGGCTTTCCCGCTGGCAGTATATTTTTTAAGAGCTCCTTCTGCATCCGTAAAAGCCTGCTGGATGTTTTTGTAGAGCTGTTTTTTAGTTGCCTCAAGGGCATATCTTGAATTTTCGATCCCGAGTTTTGAATTACTGATATTGGTATTTACCTGCCAGCCGTTGAAGATGGGTATGTTAAGGGAGAACCCTACACCGTAGTTCAGGTTGTCATTTAACTGGTTACTGAAAGAGTATGGCTCGAGGGTAAAAGGATTGACCCTGTTGTCAGAGTAAGCCGTACCGACTGAAGCACCAAGTGACAGGCGCGGGCTTCTGCCGCCCTTAGCTATGGAGAGGTCATATTCAGAACTTTTCAGACGGTATTCTGCACCGATTATTTCCGGCCTTGTTTTTTCCGCAATCGAATATATCCCGGAGGGGTCTCCCTTAACAATGACCGGATCTATTGTCAGGGCGGGGATCGAGATGGCAAAGTCATCAACTGCCGGCAGCTCAAGCATCTGGGCAAGTGCCAGATATGAAAGAGTCAGCTGATTTTGCATGTTGACGAGCTGAAGCTCCTCACGGGCTGACTGGGCCTCAATGTCAAGAAGATTACCGCGGGCCAGGCTCCCTGCATCAACCAGTTTTCGTGTACGCTCAATCTGTTGGTTCGTCATCTCAACCTGCGCTTCGGTTGCCGTAACGAGCTCCATATTAAGAAGGATCTGGAGATAGGCAAGTGCAATGTTCAGTGAAATATTATCCTTGAAACCTTCAAGATCCTGCTCACTGGCCAGAAGCTCGTACTGGTTTCGCCTGATGGTATTATAGTTTACCAGACCCCTGAAAAGGGTTACGTTTGTGCCGGCATTGAAGTTGTTTGACTGTACAGTCTGGTTATCCGTAAACTCATATGTGGTTTCGTCAAGAGCTCGTCCGAAAGCATAGTTGTGTGAAGCGCTGCCGTTAAGTGTAGGTAAAAGGCTGAGCTTTGACAGCTCCAGGGCCGAAGCCTGGTATTTCGTCGCTATCTCCTGCTGTTTTATCTGTATATTGTTCTTAAGGGCATGACCTATGCATTCCTCAAGGGTCCAGACTTTTTGTTGAGAAAGAAGCAGAAGGGGACTCGTCACAAAAAGTATGATGAAGGTTATTAATTTCCTTTTCATGGTACTCAAATAATGGCTTTTTTGGAAGTACGAAGATAGGTAATTGATCAGTATTATAAGACAAAGCCCCCAAAGATATTGGGATGTTGCCCTCAGGACGGCAAAAGCCGAACGCATATTTTGCATATCTTTGCTGCAGGAAACCAGTCAGGATAATTATAAAATATCAGATAATGAGCAACAAAGGATTAAATTTTGAGCCCGGGGTGATCTTCGGTGAAGATGTGAAGAAGCTGTTTGACTTTGCCAACAGGAATGATTTTGCCATACCGGCAGTAAATGTTATTGGAACGGATTCGGTTAATGCCGTTCTGGAGACTGCGCGTGAGGTTAATTCCCCGGTGATAATTCAGTTTTCAAATGGAGGAGCACACTTTTTTGCCGGCCAGGGGCTGACAAAGGAAGGCCATGCGGGAGCTATTGCAGGCGCCATATCGGGAGCCCTGCATGTACATAATGTATCAGAATATTACGGTGTGCCTGTGGTATTGCATACAGACCATGCGGCCCGCAAGCTTCTTCCGTGGATAGATGCCCTGCTTGATGCAGGCGAGGAGTTTAACGAGATGAACGGCAGACCGCTGTTCAGCTCGCATATGCTTGACCTGTCAGAAGAACCGCTGAAGGAGAATATTGAGACCTGCAAGAAATACCTTGAGCGTATGTCAGAAATGGGAATGACACTTGAGATTGAACTGGGCGTCACCGGGGGTGAAGAGGACGGCGTTGACAACACCGGGATAGACAGCTCAAGGCTTTATTCACAGCCTGCTGACGTAGCATATGCGTATGAGGAGCTGCTGAAGGTGTCACCTAATTTTACAATCGCAGCCTCCTTCGGCAATGTTCACGGTGTTTACAAGCCGGGAAATGTCACCCTGAGACCTGAAATACTGAAGAACTCACAGGAGTATATCCAGAAAAAGTACAATACCGGTAAAAACCCCGTCAATTTTGTCTTCCATGGCGGATCAGGATCAGAAAAGAATCTGATAACCGAGGCCATTACTTACGGTGCCGTAAAGATGAATATAGACACTGATATGCAGTGGGCCTTCTGGGACGGTGTAAAAAACTATTACGAGGACAAGAGAGGTTATCTGCAGGGTCAGATAGGAAATCCTGACGGTGAGGATAAGCCCAACAAGAAGTATTATGACCCTAGGGCATGGATTCGCAAGGGACAGGAGACATTCATTGCTAGGCTTAAAGAGGCTTTTGGTGACCTGAATGCACTGAACCGGCTGTAATACTTATTAATATCATAAATACAAACAGGTCAGCACATTACAACTGACCTGTTTTTTATTGTTAATAATTCAGCATTATCGGACCCTCAGCGCAAGGGGCTGAAGACTACTTTAGCATAAATATCATGAGAGGTTGAAACGCTCACAGTTGACAGAAGAGAAGCTACGAAGAACAACAAGCCTGACGCTCAAGTTAAATCCCAGGGAGGTAAGGGCGCTGAATATTTACTGTAAGCGCTTCAGAGTCAGGAATAAATCAGAGTTTATGCGGCATGCAATAATGCAGGCAATAATCGGAAGGTTTGATTCTGAGCATCCTACGCTGTGGGAACAAAGTGAGCTGACTCTCTTCTCACAGGATCGGAAAAATTACTGATTGAAAGGGTGAACAGAAGCTGATTTTATTATTTTTGCAACGAGTGTAACTTATTTACAGTGGGGGCTGTAAAAAAATCTTTATGAGTTTGGAGAACATTTATATTAAGTCAACCCGGTCGACGCCGGAGGTCTCATTCAGTGAAGGACTGCTTAGTATCAGGGGGAGGTCTATTCCTGAGGCGGCGGCAGAGTTCTACAGGCCGCTGGAGCAGTGGGTTGAAGTCTATGTTACTGACACAGAAGTTGATACCAGGGTTGTTTTTTCATTTGATTTCATAAATACCGCCTCCACAAAGTGGGTTTATGCTATAATCAAGAAGCTGGCACGCTACCGTGATGTGCACAAGAGGCTGAAGGTTGAGTGGTATTATGAAACCGGGGATGATGATCTTTTTGAGTTGGGGCATATCATTCAGTCATTTATTGACTGTCCGTTCATCTATTACGAGACAGAACAATCCTGATTTCAAAAAATATTTTATTTTTGCAACGCCTTATCAGGCACCGATTGACCCATGGTGTAACTGGTAACACGTCTGATTTTGGTTCAGAAGAGTCCAGGTTCGAGCCCTGGTGGGTCAACAGAGAGCATTCTCAGAATGTTTATAACCGCTTTAAATCAATGATTTTTAGCGGTTTTCTTTTTATCCCCTAGTCAGAATGTATGCCAGAACTCCTTAAAAGAGGAGTCAAGGGTTCAGGAAGATCAAACATCTGGGTTATATGGTCGACATGCTCCAGTAACTGGGAGTAAGTTTATTCCAGTTGAATGTGGTCAGTTTGTCCGGATTTTGTAGTTATGTTAAGCACAACGGTCGGCGGCACGAAACGTTGGGGAGTTTAAAGCACTTACCTGTCAAAGTACAATTTGGCTGGAAAAGAGTGATGCAGTTGAAGAGACCACATCACCCCCAATGTTTTATGATCGCATGTTAGCAGCCGGGTTTATTTCATCACATCAAAACGGTCTGAATTCATTACTTTAACCCAGGCGGTTACAAAATCTATAACAAATTTTTCTTTGTTATCGTCTTGTGCGTAAACTTCAGCATAAGAACGCAATATTGAATTAGAACCAAAAACTAAATCAACTCTTGTTGCTGTCCATTTAGTTTTACCGGTTTTTCTTTCTCTAATATTGTAAAGATTTTCAGAAACAGGTTCCCAGGCATAACACATGTCGGTAAGATTTACAAAAAAGTCATTGCTTAAAACTCCTTCTCTGTCGGTAAAAACACCATGTTTTGTTCCTCCGTGATTTGTCCCCAAAACTCGCATACCACCAATCAAAACAGTCATTTCGGGAGCAGTAAGTCCCATTAATTGCGTTCTGTCAAGAAGCATTTCTTCGGGTTTTACGGCATAATCTTTTTTCTGCCAATTTCTGTAACCATCATGAACAGGTTCAAGCACTTCGAAAGATTCAATGTCTGTCATTCCGGCTGTTGCATCACCTCGTCCGGCTACAAATGGAACTTTAATATTCACACCTGCTTTTTCAGCAGCTTTTTCAATTGCAGCACTACCACCCAAGACTATCAAATCGGCAAGGCTTACTTTTTTATTCAATCCTGCATGAATTTCGGTAAGTTTATTCAAAACTCTTTCCAGTCTCAGAGGTTCATTCCCTTCCCAATCTTTCTGAGGGGCAAGGCGTATTCTTGCTCCATTAGCTCCACCTCTGTAATCGGAACATCTGAAAGTTCTGGCACTGTCCCAGGCTGTATTAATAAGCTCTGTTTGAGTTAAACCGCAGTTGAGAAGTTTACTTTTTAAATCTTCAATTTCCGATTCTGAAAGCGTGTAATCAACTGTAGGTATTGGGTCTTGCCAAATTAAATCTTCTTTTGGAACATCAGGACCTATATATCTACTTTTAGGGCCTAAATCACGATGCGTGAGCTTGAACCATGCTCTTGCAAAAACTTCAGAAAAATATTTTGGGTCTTTATATAAACGGTCAGCTATTTTTCTGTACTCAGGGTCAATTTTCAACGCCATATCAGCATCGGTCATCATCGGATTTTTGCGAACCCCAGGCACATGTGCATCAAAGGGTTTGTCTTCCTCTTTAATATTTATTGGTTCCCATTGGTGCGCTCCGGCAGGACTTTTCCTGGTTTCCCAGTCGTAGGTGAAAAGCAAATAAAAATATGTATTGTTCCACTTGTTGGGGTGAGTTGTCCATGCACCTTCCAATCCACTACTTACAGTATGTTCGGCATTGCCTTTCCCATTTGGATTTTTCCAACCGAAACCTTGTTCTTCGATTGGTGCACCTTCGGGACTAGGGCCCAGAGCTGATGCATCGCCATTACCGTGTGTTTTACCAACGGTATGTCCTCCGGCTGTTAGGGCAACCGTTTCTTCATCATTCATAGCCATACGCCTGAATGTTACCCGCATAGCCTGAGCTGTTTTTAATGGGTCTGGTTTACCATCAACGCCTTCGGGATTAACGTAGATTAATCCCATTTGAACAGCCGCCAATGGATTTTCAAGTGTTTCTTCATCAGATTTGTTGGAATATCTATCTTTTCCTAACCATTCTTTCTCAGCACCCCAAAAAATATCTTTTTCAGGATGCCAAATATCTTCTCGACCACCGCCAAATCCAAATGTTTTAAATCCCATAGATTCATAGGCCATATTTCCAGCAAGAATCATCAAATCTGCCCACGAAATTTTGTTGCCGTATTTTTGTTTTATAGGCCACAACAGGCGACGAGCCTTGTCAAGATTAACATTGTCAGGCCAACTGTTCAATGGCGCAAAACGCTGATTTCCGGTATTGCTTCCACCACGACCGTCTGCTGTGCGGTACGTTCCGGCACTATGCCAAGCCATTCTTATCATTAATCCACCATAGTGTCCCCAATCAGCAGGCCACCATTCCTGGCTATCTGTCATTAATTTTTTGAGGTCGTTTTTCAGAGCTACAAAATCCAGGTTTTTAAACTCTTCACGATAGTTGAAGGATTCACCAAGTGGATTTGTTTTTGTATCATGCTGATGTAAAATGTCTAAATTAAGAGCATTCGGCCACCAACTCATTACGGAACTATTGGTCTCCGTATTTGCCCCGTGCATAACCGGGCATTTACCTTTTTTTGAGTTGTCCATAATATTTATTTTTTAATTTAAAATATAAAGTTAATACTTTCTGAGGTGGTTGTCAACCTTGCTGCCAAACTCGTTTATAGGTTTATGAAAGGTGTTTATTATTACTTATCCAGCATTATGCCACATTAAGCAATGCCGGGGCCAGTTGCCATGAATAATATCTTAAAACGCACGAGAGGGGCAATACCGGCACTTGTTTCACCTGGCAGTGGTATATGAATGATTGCATTGGATACAGTAAAAAAAGGCAGCCCCTATAGTCAATGTCAATCTGCTTTCTGCTGCCCGGATGGGCAATTTTTAGGGGCTGCCAGCATCTCAAAGACATGAAACAAGCAAGTGGAATGCAAAGAGAAAGCCCCCGGGATCCGAGGGCTATTTTGGTTTATTTATGACTCATAGGTATGTAGGTGGGAAATCCACATAAACACAATTTTTCCCCTGTACCGCCCTTATTAAATAGCAGATTATTTTTTCCTCAGTGTAATTACCAAAAGTGTATCACGTGTCTCTATTGTTGCAGCGGCTCCCATATGATTGGCAATAGGCTCGAAAACGCCCAGCATATATTCT
>JAQBHM010000060.1:0-5700 GCA_032127795.1 Bacteroidales bacterium
TTTCGACTTTCGACTTTCGACTTTCGACTTTCGACTTTCGACTTTCGACTTTCGACTATCGACTCTACTCATACTCCATCGTGATCCTGGTACCGTAAGACTTATCCTCAAGCTTGAATGCTTCAGTGATCACACTCTTTCTTCCACCGGCACTTATGAAGTTAAGACAAGCCTCAATTTTTGGAGCCATGCTCCCTTTTGAAAACTGACCTTCCTTCAGATACCGGAGAGTGTCTGCATAGTTCAGAAACTCCTTTACCTCCTGGTTGGGCTTCTTGTAATTTAAGTAAACGAAAGGCACGTCAGTAAGAATATAAAACTCATCTGCACCAATGGTGGAAGCCAGAAGAGCCGATGCCATATCCTTGTCAATCACAGCCTCGGCTGGCCTGATATCATTTTTCTCATCCATATATACCGGTACTCCTCCTCCTCCTGCAGCAATTACAATGCTGCCTCTTCTTGCCAGTTCCCGGATAAGCTCGCTGTTCATTATACCTTTTGGTTTGGGTGAGGGCACAGCTCTGCGGTATCCCCCCTCAGCTTTCACTTCTTCCATAAATATCCATCCCTTGGCCTTTGTAAGCTCATCAGCCTGCTCCTTTGTATATGTTTTGCCTACCCTTTTCTGCGGGTCCTTGAAAGCAGGGTCATCCTTATCAACAAGTACCTGCGTTACAAGACAAACAACATTTTTCTCTATCCCGTGCCTGTTGAGTACATTTTTAAACATTCTCTCAATCATGTAGCCTATGCCTCCCTGGGAGTCAGCCACACAAATGTCAAGAGGCATCTGGGCTATACCGTACATTTGCTCACCGGCATCATTGCGCATGAGTATATTCCCCACCTGAGGACCGTTACCGTGGGTGATTACAAGATCATAACCCTCCCTGATCAGAAACACAAGGTTTTCAAGTGTATCGGTTGTATTCTGCTCCTGCTCTTCAATAGTCCCTATCTGGTCTCCTCTGAGCAGTGCATTTCCTCCAAGAGCCACAACTGCAAGTTTTTTACTCATAACCTTATTGTTTTTTGAAAGAGACAAAGCTAAAATTTTAATTACATTTGCACACAAACATTAATCAGTGAAGCGTCATTTTTTGTTAATTTTTATAGCCGTAGTAGTGTCGGCCTCCCAGCCATCCTGTAGACAGAGCGGTTTTAAAAACATGCATGAGGGAGAAATCTTTTACTCAATAAATTACATTAAAAATCCCTCTTCAATGCCGCTTGAGTTCTTGCCCCGTGAGCTCGTTATAGCATTTAAAGACGACAAGATCTTTTCTGAACTGAAGGCGCCGTTTGGAAACTCGGGGATCAGTTCAGTAACAAATCCAAAAGAGAATATTTATGACACATATCTCAACATGTTGTCATTCAAATACTTTTATGAGGGCACTCAGGAAGAGATACAGCCCGGATTTTCAGCAATGGAGGGAATCACTTTCAGGGAAACAGGAAAAGAAAGCAAAATATGCGGTTTTAATTGCCGGGAGTTGGAAACAGTGATCCCCGGTAGCGATTCATTAAGGTATATATGGTACACTGACGAGATAAATGTCAAAAACCCCAATTCACTTACCCCTTACAGAGAGATTGGCGGTGTGCTTATGGAATTCTTTTATGTCATTGGTGAAGCCGAACTGGCATTTACTGCTGATGAGGTTCTGGTAAAGGAAATTGCTGACAAGAACTTCGAGAAGAGAACCAACTATAAAAAGCTCTCAAGAGACTATCTCGACTCGCTCATCCGGAAAATGATTGCCTATTAGATGTTTTCATCCTTCAGATCAACCATTTTTCTTACATTTGCTTTTCATAAAACTGCATGCTGATATACAGAAGGGGCTTAATCTTTTTTACAAATGGGCAGACAAAAAAAAACTGGCAGTTCGCATCCAAAGAAAGAGAACAATACAGGCACATCACTAACTGAAAAGATAAGGTTTATTACCGGAGTGATACTGCTTGTCTTTGGCATTTATATGCTTGTAGTATTCATCTCATTCCTGTTTTCGGGTAAGGCCGATCAGGATTCTGTGAACAGGCTCAGTACCGGTACAGATTATATCTATCAGAACTGGGGTGGGAAATTCGGATTCAAGGTAGGTCACTATTTTATTTTCAAAGGATTTGGCCTCGGAGCTTTCTTTATTCCCTTCGTCATAGGGGCCTTCAGCCTTGCTCTCATCAGGGTGAAATATTTCAGGTTATGGAAGAATGTCATGCGTTTCCTCCTTGCCGGGATCCTTATCTCTGTAATACTGGGTTTTGCCGGTGGTCACTCTTCATTTCTTGGCGCAGGCCCCGGGGGAGAACACGGTTATCTCATTGCAGAATGGATGAATAAACTGCTTGGGAAGGTTGGTACAGGTGCCTCACTGCTGGTACTTACTGTTGCATACCTCATCTTCGCCGTGAACGTCAGTACACAATCTTTCAGAAGGCCTATCGCTGCTGTTGCCCGTGTCGGTGCCGCCACTCTCAAAGGTGACGGGAAAAAGACCGATGTGGTAAATGATGATTTTGAGATAAATCCTGAAGATATATTCCCCTCTCCGGAGATAGAACCTCTCAGAGGTGATGAGGAAGAGACAGAACCGGTTGATGATTTCTATACCCCACCCCTGGCAGAAGATACTCCGTTAATAAAGGTGATAAGCAAGGATAGGAAAAACAGTTCCGGAGCTGACCCTATGGATGAGCCCAACCTTGACCTTCCTCCCTTTGACCCCAGACTCACCCTGCCACGCTACCGGTTCCCGACGGTCTCTCTTCTGAGAGACTACCGTTCGGCATCCTCAACAGGCAGTGACGAGGTGAATGCCAACAAGGACGTTATTATCAAAACCCTGGCAGACCACAAAATTGTTATAAAACAGATATCAGCAACCGTTGGCCCTACGGTTACCCTGTATGAGGTGGTGCCTGACCGGGGTGTCAAAATTCACCGCATCAAGTCTCTGGAGAATGACATAGCACTCAGCCTCTCCGCGTTGGGTATCAGGATTATCGCCCCAATTCCGGGAAGAGGAACCGTGGGGATAGAGGTGCCGAATAAAAAAGCAGAGATAGTATCAATGAAAAGCCTGCTTTCTTCACAGGCATTCCTCGATTCCAAATTTGAGCTTCCCCTGGCACTGGGCCGCACAATTACAAATGATCCATACATTATTGACCTGACAAGAATGCCTCACCTGCTTGTTGCCGGAGCCACGGGACAGGGTAAATCAGTGGGTCTGAATGCAATAATTACTTCTCTTCTCTACAAAAAGCATCCTGCTGAGATAAAGCTGGTGCTGATTGACCCAAAAAGGGTTGAATTGCCTTTATACGCGAAGATCGAGCGCCATTTTCTTGCTAAACTCCCCGGCGAGGAAGATGCTATTATCACTGACACTAAAAAGGTGATTAATACGCTGAACTCGTTGTGCATCCTGATGGATCACAGGCTGGAACTGCTGAAGATGTCTCAGACACGGAACATAAAAGAATATAATGATAAATTCATTGCCAGGAAACTCAACCCTGAAAAAGGCCATGAATATATGCCTTATATTGTCCTTATCATAGATGAGTTTGCTGACCTGATAATGACTGCCGGTCGTGAGATAGAGTCACCGATCGGAAGGCTTGCGCAACTTTCAAGAGCAATAGGAATACACCTTATCATCTCAACCCAGAGGCCATCTGCAAATATCATCACCGGTTTCATCAAGGCAAACTTCCCGTCGCGTATTGCTTTCAGAGTCTTCTCCGGCGTAGACTCACGCACTATCCTTGATGCCTCAGGTGCTGACCGCCTGGTGGGCAGAGGCGATATGCTCATTTCCCAGGGTGGAGAACCTGTAAGAGTGCAGTGTGCCTTTATCGACACACCGGAAATTGAAGACCTTACTGACTATATAGGCTCACAGCAAGGATATCCTGCCGCCATGCACCTGCCTGAATATGTGGGTGATGACGAGTCTGACAATGGCTCACGGGAGGTGGATCTGAAAAAGCGTGATCCTCTTTTTGACGAGGCAGCAAGGCTCGTTGTAACACACCAGCAGGGATCTACATCGCTTATACAGAGACGTATGCAACTGGGTTATAACCGTGCTGGCCGTATTATTGACCAGCTGGAAGCCGCAGGCATCGTGGGACAGTTCGAGGGTAGCAAAGCACGGGACGTTGTAGTGCAGGATATGAATACTCTGGAACAGATTTTGAAGAGACTGAATGAAGAAACCATTTGAAATGAAAAGACATTCTCTATTATCTCTCTTCTGTCTGCTCTCACTTTCGATGACAGCCCAGCAGGATCCTGAAGCCATGAAAGTGCTCTCTGAATTCAGCAGGAAAGCCACCTCTGCACCGTCTGTATCCATGACCTTTGATCTGGAAACCAACGACAGCCGTGCAGGAGACATCACCACCATGGAGGGATCTGTAATCCTCACAGGTGATAATTATTTGCTTACGCTGCCGGAAAACAGCATCTGGACTGACGGCGCAACTATCTGGAGCTACCTGCCGGATGTTAATGAAGTCACCATAACAGAAGCGGATCCGTATGATGACTCTTTCATCTCGAAGCCATCAATGATTTTCAGTTTATACAAAAAAGGTCACAAGGTAAGAATGGTTGAACAGACTCCGAAAGAATGGATAATCGACCTCTATCCTGAAGATATACAGGGGGATATGATACGCATGAGGCTGAAGATTGGAAAGCAGGCATATGATCTAAAGAGCGCCGAATATAAGACCAAGGAAGGCATAACAGTCACCCTCAATACCCGGAAGTATGATCTCACTTTCAAACCCGGAGCAGACTTTTTCAGGTTCAATCCTGCCGATCATAAGGGTATCGAAATAATTGACATGAGGTAAAGGTATTTAGCATGTTGTTAAAGAATTAAGCCCACGACATTAAAGACTTTATGGACTTTATAGACTTTAAGGACATTATAGACTTTAGACATTAAGGACTTTATGGACTTTATGGACATTTTTATCTGCACGAATGTTTTTATTCCACTGAGATCATCTCCCTCTCACCGATCAGAGATGACCAGCCAGATACTCTTCGGCGAGAGATTTAAAATTCTTGAGAGTGCCGCATCATGGCTGAGAATTGAGACGGAGTACGATTCATACAAGGGATGGATTGACAGTGCGCACTCCGGTTATGACAGATTTACTGAGACTGAAACCGGGATCATTACAGGCAGGGAACTGGTCTGTATTAAAGAAGACGGAAGCCCTGTTTTAGTTTATCCCGGAAGTGAGCTGTTTAATCTGAGTGATGATTTCAGTTCTTTCCGTATCTGTGAAGCTGATTTTCAGATTGAGGGAGGCTGCGCAGAAAAATTTGTTCCTTCAGCAACTTTCACCGAAACGGCACTTGAATTCCTGAACTCTCCCTATTTATGGGGTGGCCGCACTCCGGGCGGCATTGACTGTTCAGGACTTGTGCAGATTGTCTGTAAGATCCACGGCATGAAAATGCCTCGTGATGCTGCAAGGCAGGCAGAGCTCGGGACTATGATAAGCTTCTTTGGTGAAGCGCAGCCCGGAGACCTGCTCTTTTTTTCGGGGGAGGGTGGAAATATTACACATACAGGAATTCTCCTTTCAATGGATAAAATAATCCATGCTTCAGGCAATGTCAGGGTCGACAGGGCCGATCATCAGGGTATCTGGCGGGAT
>JAQBHM010000061.1:0-3665 GCA_032127795.1 Bacteroidales bacterium
AACAGCAGGAAGAGGATAAATCATTGTTCCGGGTTTCCAGATTATTTTGCCCATTTTTTCCTTAAAAGTATAATAATTCTGTCATTCTGCCCGACGAAATAGAGAAGCCACATGCTGATTCTTAGGCCGGGCCTCCGCGGACAAAACTCTGAAGGCAGGTCTCGAAGTCATCGTAGATGTCAAAGGCCTTGTGGAGATGAAGCATCTCAAACAGCTTACGGGCTGCCGGCGTCAGGCCGCAAAGCCTGAAAGTACAGTAATTTGAACGGGCCACACGATGAAGATGAAGAAACATTGCAAAACCGGTACTGTCAAGATAATTGACGCCGGAAAGGTCAATGACGGCCTTTGTATGCGGAGTCTCAAAAAGATGCAGAATGGCAGGCTTGATGGTTTCAACATTCAGTGCATGAATGCGATCACTGTTGAACCTTATTATATCGATACCCTCTAACTTTTCTGAAAAAACCATGACCGATCAGCGGGTTTTAGCAAGATAATGGTCTATCTCTTCCATGACCAGTTTGGAATCGGCTTCGAACCTTGCAATGAAACCGGGATAGTCCTCAGGCCTGATTCCCTCCTTGGCCTGTAGCTCAAATGACTTGAGTATCTTTGATGTCTCTCCCATCCCCATGACGGTAACAGACCCTTTGGCCTTGTGTGCAAGAAGGCCCAGTTCATAATATTGCTTCTTTTCGTTGAGTAGCCTCATTTCTGCAACAAACTCAGGAATCTGATCCCTGAAGATTGCCACTATTTCATCTTTTATGCCTCTGTCTCCTCCGGTGACATTCTCAAGATAATCAGGGTCAAAAACCTTATATTCCATCAGCTCAGGGTTAAGTTTGATACAAATATAAAAATTATGTTTCCTGAAGGTAGTATATCTCTGTAAAAGATGAAATCCAAAAATGATTTATCGCAGGTTTTTATCGGGTTAAAAATTATACTTTTGTCTGGTACACAAAAATTATGATAATGAAAAACACACCTTTTCTTAAGTTTCATGAGGGTTTGGGAGCAAAGATAATTCCTTTTGCCGGGTATAATATGCCTGTGGAATATACAGGGATAAATGATGAACATATGACTGTTCGCGAGAAAGTTGGTGTTTTTGATGTTTCACATATGGGGGAATTCTGGGTCAACGGCCCTGCCGCTCTCTCTTTCCTGCAGTTTGTTACTTCAAATGATGTTTCAGCCCTTACTGATGGCAAGGTCCAGTATACATGCTTTCCCAACGGACGGGGAGGTATTGTTGATGATCTTCTGGTGTACAGGTTCAGCAGCGAGAAGTATCTGCTTGTGGTCAATGCTTCAAATATTGAAAAAGACTGGAACTGGTGTATTGAGAATGCAAAAAGATTCGGTATCACTGCCGGACCCGGAATGGACCTGAACAATGCCTCAGACGGTACTGCCCAGCTTGCTGTGCAGGGGCCTCTTGCCCTGAAAGCAATGCAGAAGCTTACCTCCACCCCTATAGAGGAAATGGAATATTATACTTTCAAGGTAATTGATTTTGCAGGCATTAAAGATGTAATTTTATCAACAACAGGTTATACAGGAGCAGGTGGATGTGAAATATATGTCAGGAATGCTGACGGCCCAAAACTCTGGGAGGCAGTATTCGAGGCGGGTGCTGCGTACGGTATCAAACCGGTAGGATTGGGAGCAAGGGATACTCTGCGCCTGGAAATGGGATTCTGCCTGTACGGAAATGATATTAACGATACCACTTCGCCTATAGAGGCAGGCCTGGGGTGGATCACCAAATTTGTTCCGGGTAAAGAGTTTATTGATAAAGAGCTGCTGCTGAAACAAAAAGAAAACGGTACTGAAAGGCGCCTAAAGGGTTTTGTAATGGTGGATAAAGGTATTCCGCGACAGCATTATGAAGTTGTTGATGCTGCCGGAAACATTATAGGAGAGGTCACCTCCGGGACAATGTCACCGGTCCTCAGACAGGGATTGGGAATGGCATACCTGAAAAACGGATTCTGGAAGAAGGATACGGAAATATTTATCCGAGTAAGGGGCAAGGACCTGAAGGCAAAGGTAACCAGCACTCCCTTCATTAATAACTGACAGAACTATCATATTACTTCCAACGGATGAGGAAAAAGAGTCTGGAAATATGCCTTTCACCCGCAATGTTCAGTGCTCATGCTGACAAAGAATCAATTGCCGTTGTCATTGATATTCTCCGTGCAACAAGCTCAATCTGTACTGCTTTTGCCAATGGAGTCAGTGAGATAATCCCGGTGGCAACTGTTGAGGAAGCAGAAAAAATGAAGAATAAGGGTTATCTGCTGGCAGCGGAACGTGATGGTTTTGTTCTTGATTTTGCGGACTTTGGTAATTCCCCCTTTAATTTCACAGCTGAGAAGGTGAGAGGGAGAACAGTGGCATACAGTACCACCAACGGTACAGGTTTAATGCAGCTTGCCGCCGGATGCCATAAAGTTATAATTGGCTCTTATCTCAACTTTACCTCCGTTTGTGAATGGCTGAAGAGGCAGGACCGCAACGTAATAATAATATGTGCCGGGTGGAAGCAGCGCTTTAACCTTGAAGACACCCTCTGCGCCGGGGCAATGGCAGAGAACCTGATGGCTGACGGGGGTTTTGCCACGATTTGTGATTCAGTACATGCATCCATCGACCTGTGGCATCTTGCAAAAGACGACATACTGGCATATGTCGAAAAAGCTGCCCAGCGTTCAAGACTGAGGGATAAGGGACTTGATGACTGTCTTGAATACTGCCACACCTTTGATACTACAACTGTCATACCTGAATTGCACAAAGGACACCTTGTTGCCCTTGAACAGAAAATAATTTAAAAACCTAATAAATCAACGAAGATGAAAAAGCACAATTTTTATGCAGGACCTTCAATCATGCCTCAGTACACTAATGACAAGGTGATTGAAGCTATCAGGGATTTTGCAGGAACAGGACTTTCAATCATGGAAGTATCACATCGCAGCAAGGAGTTTGTTGCAGTGATGGACCAGGCGGTTTCACTTGTTAAAGAGCTACTGGATGTACCCTCAGGCTATTCTGTAATTTTTCTTGGCGGTGGTGCGAGCCTTCAGTTTGCAATGGTGCCGATGAACCTTCTGGAAAAGAAAGCTGCTTACGTAACTACAGGCGAATGGGCAGGAAAAGCTATTAAGGAAGCAAAGATGTTCGGTGAGGTGATTGAGGTAGCATCATCAAAAGACAAGAATTTCAATTATGTGCCGAAGAACTATACAGTTCCGTCTGATGCTGACTACCTGCATATTACTACCAACAATACCATTTTCGGAACACAACTGAAGAAAGATCTGAGTGTAAGCGTTCCGCTTATTGCCGATATGTCATCAGACATCTTCAGCCGCCCTGTTGACGTCTCAAAATATTCAGTCATCTACGGTGGTGCCCAGAAGAACCTGGCGCCGGCAGGGGTCACCTTCGTGATCATAAAGGATGATGTTCTCGGTAAAGTAACAAGACCGATACCTACCATGCTGAATTACAAAACACATATTGAGAAGGAGTCGATGTTCAATACTCCTCCTGTCTTACCGGTGTTTGCTGCCTGTAAGACACTTGAGTGGCTGAAAGAGAAGGGTGGGATAAAGGCTATGCAAAAGATCAATGAGGCAAAGGCA
>JAQBHM010000062.1:0-4818 GCA_032127795.1 Bacteroidales bacterium
ACTCCGCAAGTCGCATGAAAACCCAGAGGTGGTGGCCATTTATAAAGAGTTTCTTGAAAAACCCAACGGTCATAAGTCACATGAACTGCTTCATACTCACTATGTAAGGCGCGAATCTTACTAGGTGACCATTGCCCTGCATGAGGGACACTCACTTGCTGAGTGTCCCTTTTTCTTTATCCTTCATCAATCAGGATCACCAAAACCGGTTTTTCTTTTTAACTTTGCACAAATTTTTTTCGATTATGATCGAATTCCTGGTTCACAATATTTTCTTTATTGTATTTGGCGTTGTTGTCATTGGAGTCTTACTGGTAGACCTTCTGGTGGTAGGCCGCGATCACCATACCATCTCACTGAGGGAATCACTGATCTGGACATCAATATGGATAGGACTGGCAATAGGTTTTTACTTCTTCATCAGGTACTTCGGACATCATGTTCATGATATCACTGACTGGCAGAGCCTGCGTGACTATGTGGCCCTTTATCATCCCAGTCTGAAGTTGCCGCAAGACAACTTCCAGGCTGCCCTTGACCTCTACCGGAAGGTAACAGCCACTGACTATATTACCGGTTATCTTCTTGAATATACCCTCTCAATAGATAATGTATTTGTTATCCTGATGATCCTGACGGCATTTTCTGTAGACCCGAGGAATTACAAGCAGGTACTCTTCTGGGGAATACTGGGCGCCATTGTGCTGAGGTTCATCTTTATCTTTGTGGGATCGGCACTGATACATAAGTTCAGCTGGCTGCTCCTCGTTTTCGGGGCATTCCTGGTTTATTCCGGGATACATATGTTCCTCACACGTAACAAGGAACAGACTCTGGAAGCCAGGGACCATTTCCTTGTCAAATACCTTTCAAAACACTTTAGTATATATCCTGATTTTATAGGCCATCATTTCTGGAAGAGGGTAGACGGTAAATTCTATTTTACTCCGCTATTTATTGTGTTGCTGCTGATTGAGTTCACCGATGTCATTTTTGCCATGGACTCCATTCCTGCAATCTTTTCAATAACCACTGACCCATACATAGTTTTCTTCTCCAATATTTTTGCAATAATAGGTCTCAGGTCGCTTTTCTTCCTTCTGGTAAAGGTGGTGAACCTGTTCCACTACCTGAAGGTCGGCATCTCTTTCCTTCTGGCCTTTGTGGGGATGAAGCTTCTCTTCCATTCATGGCTTGACAGCATAGGGTATCAGAATGTATGGTCACTATATATCATTGCCGGAACGCTGCTTATCAGCATTTTAGCCTCTGTCATTTTTCCCGGTAAAGTAGATTTGCCCCGTCAGTCTGAGGAATAATTCTCATATAATTTATCATTTTCTGTTTTTTAACACCAAGTCATTGTTGCTTATAAGTTTTTTGCCACCTTTAATGCGGCAAAGAAGTACTTACAGTTAACTGAATGATTGATGAGCGGATTTGATTTCTCAAAAAGGGATTCCTTCGGGAGCAGGATAGGAGTGATTGCAGCTGCAGCAGGCTCTGCCGTTGGACTTGGGAATATCTGGAGGTTTCCTTATGTCCTGGGCGAGAACGGCGGCGGAGCATTCCTGATCATATATATTACTATAGTATTTGCAATTGGGATCCCGGTGATGATGTCTGAACTGGTGATAGGCAGAAGGGCAAACAGGAACCCGGTAGGTGCATTCAAAACCCTTGCACCCGGCAAACCATGGTATCTTGTAGGACTTATGGGAGTCATTGCCGCCTTTATGATACTGGCTTTCTACACCGCAGTATCAGGCTGGACACTCGAGTATATCTACCAGACCCTTATCGGCGGGTTCAATGATAAATCATCAGCTGAACTCTCTACCATGTTTGACAGCTTCAGGTCTGACTCCCTGAGACCTGTACTCTGGTTTGTGATCTTCATGCTTGCCACCGCAGGAATTGTACTTGGCGGTGTCAGAAAGGGAATTGAAAAATCGACTAAAATATTGATGCCGGTTCTTTTTATACTGTTGATTGTAATGTGCATTAAATCTCTTGCACTGCCAGGGGCAGGCAAGGGACTGACATTTCTTTTCAGGCCTGATTTCACAAAGATTACCGGCAACACAATACTGATGGCTCTCGGACAGGCATTCTTCTCACTGAGTGTTGGCATGGGAACCCTTATAACATACGGATCATACATACAGAAAGACAATAAACTTGCATCAACTGCGGTGAATGTATCACTTATTGACATGTCCATTGCCATACTTGCAGGCATAGCTATCTTCCCCGCCGTTTTTGCGTTTGGCATCTCTCCCGCATCAGGGGAATCGCTGACATTTATTGTGCTTCCCAGTATCTTCCAGCAAATGGCAGGAGGTATGATTTTTGCATTTTTCTTTTTCTTTCTCCTGGCCATTGCAGCACTTACATCAACAATATCGGTCCTTGAGGTTATAGTAGCATATTTCACCGAGCAGCTTAACCTGAGCCGCAGAATGGCTGTGCTGCTTTCCATAATCTCGATGTTCATCCTTGGTATTTCTGCATCCCTCTCGTGGGGACTGATGAGCAATTTTAAGATCTTCGGTTTTAATATCTTTGATCTGTTCAACAATGTCACTGCCAATATTCTTCTTCCCCTTGGCGGATTGCTGATTGTGGGCTTCCTCGGGTGGTTCTTCCCGGGCAGAGAGGTGAAGGATGAGTTGTCAAACGGCGGAACACTCAAAGTCAGATATTACAGTCTCTACAGGTTCATAATAAGATTTATAGCACCGGTGGCTATAGCTCTTGTATTCCTTAACGGGCTGGGTCTCCTTAAGTTTTAACCCTTTATAAAGATTATATGCATAAGCTGAATGATTTTCTTGTAATGCTTGACGGCTATCTGGGAGGCAATATATGGTTCATGGTGCTGCTGATAGGTACGGGGCTCTTTTTTACTCTCTACCTGGGGTTTCCCCAGATCCGCTATTTCAAACATGCTATCCGCATAACGAAAGGGAAGTATGACCACTCACATGACATAGGAGACACCTCGCATTTTCAGTCGCTTGCCACTGCCTTGTCAGGCACTGTAGGTACCGGTAATATTGCCGGTGTGGCGCTTGCTCTTCACCTGGGCGGGCCTGCTGCATTGTTCTGGATGCTTGTGACAGCCGCCATTGGAATGTGTACGAAGATGGTAGAGGTCTCCATATCACATAAATACAGGGATGTACTTCCTGACGGATCAATCTCCGGCGGCCCCATGTATTACATGAAAAAAAGGCTGAACATAACTACAAAAAACGGTAAGATAATCAAGACCGGGGCGATCCTCGGGGCATTCTTTGCCGGAGCTACCATACTCTCCTCATTCGGTACAGGCAGCCTGCCGCAGATAAACAGTATTGCCAATTCGGTATTCACTTCTTTCGGAATAAAGCATATAATTACCGGAGCTATACTGGCTGTCCTGCTCGGTCTTGTAATAATAGGAGGCATTAAGAGAATTGCCAAAGTCACTTCAGTTCTTGTGCCTTTCATGGCTATTCTCTATCTAACGGGGGCGTTGATTGTAATCTTCTCAAACTTTAATAATATAATTCCTTCATTTCTGTCAATCTTCGGTGATGCTTTTACCGGTTCAGCAGCAGCAGGAGGCTTCCTTGGAGCTACATTCGCTTTTGCAATGAACCGGGGAGTGAACCGGGGCCTCTTCTCCAATGAGTCAGGCCAGGGATCAGCGCCCATTGCGCACTCTGCCGCACGGGCACCGGAACCTGTTTCTGAAGGTATGGTGGCACTTCTTGAACCGTTCATTGACACTATAATAATATGTACCCTCACAGGGCTGGTGGTCCTCTCTTCAGGAGCATGGAATACCAAGACTGAAAACCAGTTCCAGACAACTGATATGGAATTCCTGGCCGGGTCATTTGATGACAAAAAGAGTGAGGATGTTGCCAGGCTTGGTAAACATATCCGTGGAAAGGAGTTCCTGGATCTTTATAATGGCAAGCTTGTAATTGAGAACGGGATAATGCAGCCAACAGGCATTTCCCTTATCCACGCGCGCTCACTCGCCGAGAAGGTCAGGTTCAGTTCAGGTAAAGAACCGTATACCGGGGAGCTTGATATTGTTAACGGCAAACTGGCAAACAGTGCAATTGTTAACGTAACTGGAGAGTCTCTGATACACAGTGCCCCGCTGACCACCTTCGCCTTCAGCCGCAGTATAATGAAGGGTTACGGGCAGTATGTTGTAACCTTTGCCCTGCTTCTTTTCGCATTTTCTACCGCCATTTCTTGGTCCTATTACGGTGACCGGGCCATAACTTACCTCGCCGGACCAAAGTATGTGATCTACTACAGGGTGATCTTTGTAGTGGCTTTCTTTGTTGCATCATTCACTGACACCACTATTATCTGGTCGCTCTCGTACGTTGCCATTGTGCTGATGGCAGTACCTAACCTTGTTGGCATATTGCTGCTGCGAAAAGAGGTCAAGCAGTCAGTGAAGGACTATTGGCTGACATTCTCAAAACAGTACCCTGACGAAAAGATCTCCGGAGTGATGGGGGAACGGTTTGGGGACCGGGAATAGAATAAGTCGAAAGTCTAAAGTCGAATGTTGAATGTCCATAAAGTCCATAGAGGCGAAAGTTGAAAGGATAAATTAAGGAGACCTGAAGGACAGCAAGACCGCAGGACCGCAAGACCGCAGGACCGCAAGACCGCAGGACCGCAAGACCGCAGGACCGCATGACCGCAGGACCGCATGACGGAAGGACAGCAAGACCGCAGGACCGCATGACGGCAGGACCGCAGGACCGCATGACGGCAGGACCGCAGGACCGCATGACTAAA
>JAQBHM010000063.1:0-2757 GCA_032127795.1 Bacteroidales bacterium
CTGGCAGGACTGAATGCCATGCCGGGCACATTCGGAATGGGAAGCCGAACAGTGGCTCCCTCAGACAGGATCAGGGTAGGTCTGATTGGCGGCCGTAACATGGGTTGGTCAGATCTGGAGACCTTCCTGAAATTTCCGCAGGTTCAATGCACATCTATTTGTGACATAGATGACGAATGGCTTAATAAGCGTGTAACAGACGTTGAAAAGATAGCCGGCAATAAACCTTCCCAGATTACAAAAGACTGGCAAAGAGTTATAGACAACAAAAACATTGATGCTGTAATAGTTGCCACACCTGATCACTGGCATGCCCTTCAGGCTATAGGTGCCATGGAGACAGGCAAGGATGTCTATTGTGAGAAACCGCTTGCAAACTCAATTGGTGAGTGCGATGCTATGGTCAGGGCCGCAAGGTACCATAAGCGTGTGGTGCAGACCGGCCAGTGGCAGCGCAGTGATCCTCACTGGCAGGAGGCAGTAGCTTTCATTCACTCAGGAAAGCTGGGACGAATAAGAACTGTAAAAGTATGGGCATACATGATCTGGAAAAAGACCCTTCCGGTGCAGCCCGACGGGCCGGTTCCTGCCGGCGTCGACTATGAGATGTGGCTGGGTCCCGCGAAACACCGCCCGTTCAACCCTAACCGTTTCCATTATAATTTCAGGTACTTCTGGGATTATGCCGGCGGACTGATGTCAGACTGGGGAGTGCACCTTCTTGACTATGCACTTCTTGGAATGAATGCTGATCTTCCCAAAGAAATCTATACAGCAGGGGGTAAATTTGCCTACCCCACTGACGCAATGGAGACACCCGACACCCTGCTGGCCTCATATGTCTATGACGATTTCACAATAAGCTGGGACCATGCCTGCGGTGTGAATGACGGCCCTTACGGACGCGAGCACGGCCTTGCCTTTATAGGGGAGTACGGAACCCTGATAATAGACCGTAACGGCTGGGAGGTAAGACCTGAGATTGACTCTGCACTGCGAATGGACGCTGTGCCACTGCAGAAAAAGGCAGAGACTGTTGAGGGCCAGGCAGTGGCAGGCGGCGGTCTGGCTGCACACGTGGCCAACTTCCTCGACTGCATGACTACCCGTGAACTTCCCAACGCTGATGTGGCTATTGGCGCCAAAGTGGCAAAAATGACCCACCTCGCAAATGTCTCCTGCCGGCTGGGAAAACCACTGTTATGGGATAACGCAGCAGGCAGATTCTTGCAGGATGAAGCAAATAACCTGATCAAGCCTTATTACAATGCCCCGTGGCAGTTCCCAAAATATTAATCCTTAATATTAAATTTTATGAAGCAACCTCTGATCATCCTAACCCTTTTCTGCCTGATCTTTTTCAGCAGTTGTGAAAAAAGCGACTGGCAGGACCTGTTTAACGGCAAGGACTTTTCCGGCTTCGTTCAGATGAACGGCAAGGCACAGTATACTGTTGAAAACGGAGAGATGGTGGGCACCTCTACTGCAGACACACCAAACAGTTTCATGTGCACTGAAAAGGAGTATTCTGATTTTATTCTTGAATTTGAGGTGAAAGTAGACACCCTCCTTAACTCCGGTGTGCAGATCAGGAGCCATAGCATTGAGAGTGTTAAAAACGGGCGGGTTCATGGTTACCAGGTAGAGATAGATCCCACTGAAAGAGGATGGAGCGGTGGCATTTATGACGAAGAGAGACGAGGCTGGCTCTACCCTGTCACACCTAACAACCAGGCTGCAGTTAAATCATTCGACAAATACGGGTGGAATAAATACCATGTTGAAGCCATTGGCAGCAGGATCAGAACATGGATCAACGGCATTGCTGTGGCAGACCTGCTCGATGATGCTGATGCCTCCGGGTTCATAGGCTTCCAGGTGCATGCCGTGGCTAAAGAACTGGCAGGAACAGAGGTAAGGTGGAGGAATATCCGTATAGTGACGGACAACCTTGAGAAATACATGATAGCTGATGCCCCTGAGATCTACCAGGCCAATTTCATTCCAAACACTCTTTCCGAATCCGAGAAACGTGACGGATGGAAGCTGCTTTTTGACGGGGTTTCATCCGCCGGCTGGCGCGGTGCGCACAAAGAGGCATTCCCCGACACAGGCTGGGTAATAGAAAACGGGTACCTGAAGGTTCTCCCCGCAGCGGGTGCAGAGTCACAGGGTGGCGGTGACATCGTAACCTTTGATGAATTCAGCAATTTTGACCTTAGCTTTGAATTCATGATCACCGAAGGCGCAAACAGCGGCGTAAAATATTTTGTCACTGAAGACTATGCCTCAACAGGTTCTGCAATAGGCCTTGAATACCAGATCCTCGATGACCAACGCCATCCCGATGCAAAATTGGGGCGCGATGGCAACCGCACTCTCTCATCTCTCTATGATCTCATACCGGCAGCCAACAAGCGTTTTAACGGCATCGGCTTCTGGAATGAAGGCAGAATAGTATCACTGAACGGCCATGTGGAACATTGGATGAATGGCTTCAGGGTTCTTGAATACACAAGGGGAAGCGATGCTTTCCGCACCCTGGTGAGTGAAAGCAAATACAAAATCTACCCAGGGTTCGGCGAGGCGGAAAAAGGTCATATCCTGCTGCAGGATCACGGTAATGAAGTGGCATTCAGGAGCATAAAGATTCGAGAACTATAAGCAACACGTATTCTTTCCCCTTCATCTCTGGCAACAGGAGCGACCCGGGCCCCAGCATTGTTGCCGGGGCGCTTCTTGGGGTTTATTATAAGA
>JAQBHM010000064.1:0-2854 GCA_032127795.1 Bacteroidales bacterium
CAACTTTTGGCGTAGGAACAGGAGCAAACTGTGTAAAACATATAGTCGGAAATACAGAAGACCATAAGGCCGAATACGGGTCTGCCTCACTGAGAATGGCTACCAGCCTGTCAACGCATATACTCCGTCTTGCTGACGTATATCTTATCTATGCCGAGGCAGTGCTTGGAAACCAGGCCTCAACAAGTGATCCGGAGGCCCTCAGGCTCTTTAATCTTGTCCGTAAGAGAGGTATCGCAAATGGTTCTGCCAAAACATCAATCACCTTCATGGATATCTTCAATGAAAGAAGGCTTGAGCTCTCCTGTGAGGGGGATAACTGGTATGACCTTGTACGTCTTCATTATTATAATCCCACACTTGCGAAGCAGTTGATAAACAGGCAGGAGAGGGGCACATACAATAACCTGAAGCCTTACTACAGGGATGAAGTGGCTCAGGATGACGTGACTCTCAATTCCTTCAAGGTGAACCTCACTGATGACACCAAGTTCTTTCTGCCGTTCCCCGATGTTGATATCAGCATGAACAAACATCTTCTGGAAGCTCCGGTTGAGTTTGATTTCAGCACTATCGGATACTAATACGGTAAACCATAAAGATCATACAAGATGAAAAGAATAATAAAAATAACCTCAGGATTGTCTGCAGCCGTACTGCTGCTGGTAATCCTATTTACCGGCATGCTTTTTCAGGCATGCGAGAATAATGATTCGGATGGTGTCATGCCGGAGATATCCTACATACGGATTACCGAAGCTGTAAAATCCGATTCACTGGTAACCCATGCCTTTATGGGAAACACAATAGCGATCATGGGTCAGAACCTGGAGAATGTTGACGAGATATGGTTCAATGATCAGAAAGCATTTGTGAACTTCAGTTTTGTGACCTCTGCTTCAATCATTGTTACAATTCCGAATGTCATTCCTTCAACGGTCACAAACATGTTGCGCCTTATAAACAGCAACAAGACAGACACGCTGAAGTATCCTTTTGGTGTTGATGTACCGGCACCTTTCGTCAGCAGCCTCGTGTGCGAGTATGTGGCTGATGGCAAAACTGCCGTGATAAAGGGTAACTTCTTCATTGATGATCCTAATTCACCACTGAAGGTATTTTTCCCGGGCAACCTCGGAGGCATTATACAAAGTATCAAAATCAATGAGATTGAGGTATTAGTGCCGGATGGTGCAGGGGTAGGGCCGATACAGGTAAAATCTATCTACGGAAGTACCCGATCAACCTTCTGGTTCCGTGATGACAGGAACATCATCCTTGACTTTGACGTCCTTACCGCTGCCGGCGGATGGCGTTCCGGTGTTACAGGAAATTCAAATCCTGCCCCCGTATCCGGAAATTATGTAAGGTTCCAGGGAGCTATGGGAGGCGCCGCCGGTGCAACATGGGATGAAGATCATTTCAGCTTTAACCTGTGGCCAAGCTCCAACGGACGTCCTGATGCACCTTTCTATACCGGTGAGATAGCTGACGCAGTCATAAAGTTCGAATGCTATGTGGTTGAACCGTGGAGCGCATCAGCGCTGCAAATGATCTTTACACCATACTCTACCAGCGGCACCAACAGTTACATAGGCGACTCCAATGTGCCCAGAGGGCTGTGGATACCGTGGAAAGAGAGCGGCACCTATAAGACAGAAGGATGGACTACAGTATCCGTGCCACTGAGAGATTTCAAATACACACCTACCGGAGGTACCTGCGGGAACCCGCTTACCCCGGAAATGCTGAGAGGCCTTA
Source organism: Bacteroidales bacterium (assembly GCA_032127795.1). GTDB lineage: Bacteria > Bacteroidota > Bacteroidia > Bacteroidales > VadinHA17 > SR-FBR-E99. The sequence goes on from JAQBHM010000064.1 coordinate 1,762, forward strand.
CCTTCTTTGTCTGGAGCGGAGGTGTTGAAGGAACAGACTGCACCCCTCACATATGTATAGATAATATAAGTGTTGTACGTGCAAAATAGTAGTCTATACCCTAAAAAAAACATGAATATGCAAACAAGATTCATAAAATACAGCAAACGGGCACTACTATTCGCAATGATGTGTATAGTAAGTGCGGGACTCTTCCTCACCTCATGCGAGAAAGATACACCTGATACCAAAGTGGTTCTCAAGAGCTTCGGGCCGATGCCCATAGCCAGGGGTGCCGAGCTGAAATTCATCGGTTATAACCTTGACAGGGTGACGGCGGTGGTACTTCCTGAAGGACTGTCAATTACCACATTCACTACAAAGACAGTTTCCCTGCTTACACTGACGGTACCGCAGGAAGCGGTTCCGGGACTGGTAGTTCTTAAGACACCTGACGGCGATATCACTACCAAAACCCCGATAGGATTTTCTGAGCCTATTTCAATAGCCAGTTTTGCCCCTGCAACAATTAAACCGGGGCTGGAGCTTACTATTACAGGTGACTATCTTAACCTGGTTGGCGAGGTTATCTTCACCGATCGCGTAGCGGTTGCCAAGGCTAACTTCGGCAGCCAGAGCCGTACCGAGATAAAAGTGATTGTTCCTGCTGCTGCCCAGACAGGCAAAATTGCCGTGTCAAATGCTGCTGAAGAGCCTATCATTGTCTATTCTGCAACCAATCTCACTGTGACACTGCCGGTTTTCACAACCATTTTACCCAATCCGGTGAAGGCCGGGACAAACCTGACGATAACCGGTACTGACCTTGACCTTACCGAGATGGTGACTCTTGGAGGCCCGAAAGATGTCACAACCTTTGTTAGCAAGACAGCCACAGAGATTGTGCTGGTGGTTCCGGCTGATACAAAAGACGGCAAGGTCACCATGACACCTGCCTCAGGCGTGAAGATTGAATCGGCTGCCACCCTGGTAATGATTGTCCCCACAGTGTCAGTCACACCTACTTCAGTCAAAAACGGTGCTGATATAACTGTTACCGGCACAAATCTGGATCTGGTAGACAGGGTTGTGTTTGGCGGTAACAAACAGGGAA
>JAQBHM010000065.1:0-3728 GCA_032127795.1 Bacteroidales bacterium
CTCATACCTTGGACAAACTAAGGAAAAGGATGAACAAATTCCCCTTCTGTTTGTCTTTTATTTGAGAAACGTTAAACAAAAAATACCATGTTCGACCAATTTGATCCTGCTGACAATAAAATGTTCCAGGTAATTGATAACAACGGCAAGGTTATCAACAAGGAGTGGATGCCGCAACTCTCTGATGAGGAGCTGATTAAACTCTATAAAGACATGCTTTTCGTTCGCACTCTCGACCATATGATAGTATCCTATCAGCGTCAGGGAAGACTATACACCTACCCTCCAAACTACGGTCAGGAGGCGATAAGTGTTGCAGCCGGGGCGGTTATGAGGCATGATGACTGGCTTGTACCTGCTTTCCGTGAGCTGGGAGCATATCTCGCAAAAGGGATGACTGTCAAAGAGATATTCATGTTCAACATGGGTTATGAAGAAGGTCTCAGGCTGAAGGAGACGAATCATATGCTGCCCATGTCAGTGCCAATCGCCACTCAACTCCTGCATGCTGTAGGTATTGCATACGCTGCCAGGTACCTTAAGAAAGACGAGGTGGCCTTCGGGTTTGTAGGTGACGGCGGTACTTCGGAGGGCGACTTCCATGAGGCTCTGAACTTCGCAGGTGTCTGGAAGGTGCCGGTGATATTTATTGTTCAGAATAACCAGTATGCCATCTCAGTGCCTGTGAAAATGCAGACTGCAAGTCTTAACATGGCTATTAAATCAAAAGCTTACGGCATTAAGGGTGTGAAGGTGGATGGCAATGATATTTTCGCCATGCTGGCAGCTTTCAGGTACGCTCATGAATATGCCCGGAAAGAGGGTCAGGCTGTGCTGATAGAGGCTGTCACCTACCGCAAGGGCGCACATACCACTTCTGATGATCCATCAAAATACCGTACACCGGAAGAGGAAAAGGAATGGGATATTAAAGACCCTCTGCGCAGGATGAAACTCTTCCTTGAGAAGAAGAAACTGTGGAGTGACACTGAAGAAGAGAGAATCACGGAGGAGTACAAGAAAGAGATTGACCGTCAGTTTGTTGAGACTGAAGAAAGTGTCAAGTACCCTCTCGAAGATGTCTTCAAATACATGTATGCTGAGATGCCGCAGGACCTCCGCGATCAGCAGATAGAGCATGAAAAATTCTTACAATGGAAAAACGCACGCAAATGAAAGCAATGAATATAGTCAATGCAATCAATGACGCACTTGACATAACACTTGGTGAAGATAAAAACGTTGTTGTATACGGTGAGGATGTAGGCTATGAGGGAGGTGTTTTCAGGGTCACTGAGGGGCTTCAGAAGAAATACGGTGTGGAACGTGTCTTTGACTCGCCCCTGGCAGAGTCAGGCATAGTTGGTACTGCGTTGGGAATGGCAGTGGCGGGGCTGCGTCCTGTTGTGGAGATGCAGTTCTGCGGTTTCATATACCCGGCATTCAACCAGATCATATCACATGTATCACGGATGCACAACCGTTCACGTGGCCGGTATAAAGTACCTATGGTCATTCGCCTCCCCTACGGTGGCGGAATAAATGCGCTTGAGCACCATTCAGAAAGTATGGAATCAATGTTCGCGCATATACCGGGGCTGAAGGTGGTGGTGCCTTCAACACCCCATGATGCAAAGGGTCTCCTCATCTCAGCCATTGAGAGTGATGACCCGGTACTTTTCCTGGAACCAAAACGCATTTACCGCGCTATCAAACAGGAAGTAAGTGAAGAAAAATTCTCAGTGCCTATCGGTAAAGCCAAAGTTCTTGCCCAGGGCACCGACGTGACAGTGGTAGCCTATGGCGCCATGATCCGTGAGGTGCAGAAGGCAATGATGTTGGCGAAAGAGGCAGGATACTCGGTTGAGCTGATAGACCTGAGAACCATATACCCGCTTGACAAAGAGACCATTGCAGCCTCAATAAAAAAGACTGGCAGGGTCATCTTTGTTGGCGAGGAACCCCGCAGCTTTGGTGTGGGCTCAGAGATAATTGCCCTGGCCAATGATGAGGCCTTCCTGCACCTCGAGGCCCCGCCGAAGCGTGTCACGGCATTTGATGTGATAGTACCCTACCCGAAAGGTGAACATCACTATATGATTTCACCTGAGAAGATCTTCTATGAGATTGAAAGAACAGTAAAATTCTGAACCTATGAGATATATTTTTAAATTCCCGGATATAGGTGAAGGCCTCACTGAGGGCATCGTGCTAGAGTGGTATATTGACAAAGGCACCGCCGTGAAAGTAGGCCAGCCGCTGGTGAAGATGGAGACAGACAAAGTGGTGACGGATATACCCTCGCCGCGCGAAGGTGTCATTGCTGCACGTTACGGCAAGATTGGCGAGACAGTACATGTGGGAGAGACTCTTGTGGAGATTGAGATAGCCGGAGAGGCCGGTGCAGAAGCAAATGCTCCTGAAATGGAAATGGTGGAAGAGAAAGGCGCCGGAGTAGTAGGAACACTCGAGGTTGCATCCAATAATGCATTTCTTCCTGCCAGCGAAGAGGGCACCGAAGTTAAACCGGCAGCTGAAAAAGGCGGTACGCGAAAAGTACTGGCCACACCCGTGGCAAGGGCTATGGCACGTGATATGAATATCGACATAAACCTCATCACAGGAACAGGCCCTGCCGGAAGGATAATGAAAGCCGACATACAGAACTTTCACGGCCCTTCAGTATCTGCCAAAGATGAGCTCCCCGGGGCCACCGACATAAAAGTCAAGGGTGATCTTACTGAGGTGGTTCCGATGAGTCAGATGCGCAAGTCAATTGCAAAAAACATGCTTCGTTCAAAACAAAGCACGGCACATATGACCCTCTTTGAAGAGCCTGAAGTATCAGCACTGGTGGCTGCCAGGACAAAATACAAGGCGGAGTTAAAAAAAGAAGACATCAAACTTACATACCTCCCCTTTGTGATCAAGGCCGTTGTGGCATCTCTGAAACGCTACCGTGAACTGAATGCCGAGATGGACCAGGAAAAAGGGAATATCATCTATAAGAATTACTACAATATAGGCATTGCCGTAAGTACTCCGGAAGGATTGGTTGTTCCGGTAATTCGTAATGCCGATACCCTTAGCATCAGGGAACTCAGCCTGGCGCTGTCTGACATAGCTGTCAGGTCGCGCGACCGCAAGCTGACACTTGATGACATGAAGGATGGCACTTTTACAATCACCAACTACGGCGCACTGGGCGGATGGTTCGGCGTGCCGGTGATAAATTATCCGCAGGCAGGAATACTTGGCCTGGGACGTATCTACCAGAAGCCGGTGGTGGAAAACGGGGAGATAAAGGTTGGAAACGTAATGCCTCTCTCACTCTCTGTTGACCACCGGATTGTTGACGGTGCAGGCGCTACGGAGTTTCTTCTTGACGTGGCTGCAGGGATAGCAGATCCTCTGTCACTGATAATGAGGTAATAATAAAAGCTAAGGAAATGGAATACGATCTGATTATCATAGGAGCAGGCCCTGCAGGATATGTTGCAGGGATAAGGGCAGGACAGGCCGGACTGAAGACAGTTATTATTGAGAAAAAACATGTTGGCGGCATGTGCCTTAACTGGGGATGTATACCCTCCAAGGCAATGCTGGAAAGTGCAAAGTATTTCTCTCGGTTGTCAATGGCGTCAGACTTTGGCGTTGAGGGTATTGACCCAAAAAATCTCTCTTTCAATTGGGAAAAGGGTGTAAAACGGTCTGAGCGTATCGTACGG
>JAQBHM010000066.1:0-6762 GCA_032127795.1 Bacteroidales bacterium
AAGATACCACCCCGGCAGCTTGAGGAACTCCTCGCTGGTCTTCCTCTTTCTGTGGACCCTAAGATACTGGTAGATATTGCCACTCATGATGATGCGGGGGTTTATAAGATCAGTGATGATATGGCATTGGTGCTTACCACCGACTTTTTCCCGCCGCTTGTCAGCGACGGGTTTGAGTTTGGCGAGATAGCAGCAGCCAATTCTATCAGTGATGTTTATGCTATGGGGGGGACGCCAATTCTGGCCCTGAATATAATAATGTTCCCTTCGTCAGGGATACCGCTGGAGGTTTACTCCGAGATACTTCGGGGAGGGTATGCCAAGGCAAAGGAGGCAGGAGTGAGTATCCTGGGAGGGCACAGTATTGATGATTATCCGCCGAAATACGGTCTGGCAGTCATCGGCACGGTACATCCGGAAAAAGTCATCACCAATGCAGGGGCGAAAGAAGGAGACCAGCTTATACTTACCAAACCTATAGGCACCGGCATCATACTGGCCGCACATCGCCTGGGAATGGCCACGACAGAGCAGCTGGAGGAGGTAAAAGTCCACATGAAGAGACTGAATAACGACGGTGCCCGGTTAATGCAGAAGTACGGTGTCACAGGGGCTACAGATATAACAGGTTTCGGGCTGGCCGGCCATGCCCTGAAGATGGCCCGGGGATCAGGCGTGACAATAAGGTTAAACATGAAGAGTGTGCCGCTGGCATCAGGCACCTTTGGCTTTGCCGATCTGGCCTGTATCCCGGGCGCAGCATTCAGAAACCTTGATTATGTGGAGAGGGAGACTCTATTTGAGGATGCACTTGATTATAACCTGAAGATGATTGCCCATGATGCACAGACATCGGGAGGGCTTCTCATATCAGTGGCAGAAAAGAATGCAGAGGCATTGCTGGCAGATCTGCGCCAGGCGGGTCACAGTGAGGCAGCTGTCATTGGTACTGTAGGTGCAAGAGGTGATAAACCATTGATAATAGGATAAGAGACAGTGCAGGGATATCTCTCAGACCCTGCTCATCACCCTCCAAGCTCAATTCCCGGATTTATTTGGGCAATGAAAAAATGAATTCCGTACCTCCGCCGGGGCGTGTCCTGACTGATATTTCTCCCCTGTGCAGCAATATTGCATTTTTAACGATGGAAAGTCCCAGTCCTGTACCCCCGCTCTTGCGTGTGCGGCCATCATCAATCCTGTAGAAACGTTCGAAGATGCGTGCCTGGTGCTCCTCGGGAATCCCGATACCGTTGTCTGCAAAGGAGAAGTGATGATAACCAGGATCCCCCGGAAGAGTCCTGATAAAGACAGTGATTTTTTCGCCTGCATAGCTAATGGCATTCTCAAGGAGATTCTGGAATACTGACACTACCAGTGACCTGTTTGCCGTGACCATGACTGAGGTGTCAATGCTTATCTCCGTTTTGATTCCCTTCCGTGTCATTGCTGCCTGAAGGTTGTCATACACCTCCCTTACCACCTTAGCTACCGGAACCTCTTCGAAAACAAAGCTGCTGCCTGCCTCGTCAAGCTTATTGAGTGTCACAATGTCATTTATCAGGTCAGTAAGCCTTGCTGACTGCGCCAGGGCTTTCTCAAGGAAATACTGTTTCTTTTCCTCGTCAAGTTCCTTATTCACCATCAGGGTCTCAAGATAACCCCTGACAGAAGATATTGGTGTCTTCAGCTCATGAGCAATATTGGATGTCATCTCCTGCCTCATCACCTTACTCTGTTCTGTGCTTGTGATGTCAGTAATGACAACTTCAAAGCTATTGTCATTGAAAAGTATGCACCTGGCAAGGAAGAACTTTCCGGTGTTCTCAATATGGAACTCTATGGCAGGCGTCTCTCCTGAAATGCGGTCACCGGGAGGGTGATTATCAAGGAACTCATTGATCTTTGAGAACTGCGGCATCTCCATTATTTTCTCAGGTGCAAGTGATAGTTCACCGGAAATGGAATGAAGGAAGACCATAAAATGATTGTTTGAGAAAGTTACCTTTCTGTCGGCTGAAAAGAATGCCACACCCTCGTTAAGTACATGGAGGTGCCTGAAGAGCTTCTCCTTCTGAAGTGATAGTTCTTCGGTTTTACGGGCGAGATTATTGTAAATCTTAACTATCTCCTTTCCTGTCTCACCTATTTCATTCCTGGGAAAGATTATTGAGGGGTCATTGCCCTCACCGCGTCTTACCCTGGCAGCGAAGTCCCGCAGCATTGTTATGCTTTTGCCAAGTCGCCTTGTAACCAGTGAGAGAAGTGCCCAGATGATGAGAAATGTTACTGCCATAAAAAGCAGGAAGAGCTTTTCCCGTTTCAGGAACCCCTTGATATTAATATTATATTCAACTGCCAGACGGAGGTAGTAGGTATCAAAATAGTGGGAGAAGTAATAATATTCTTTTCCGGTGGAGGCTGATTTTCTTATCGAAGTTCCGTATGTCGAATAGTGCGATTTGCGTATCTCCGGCCTCTGAAGGTGATTCTCCATGAGGTCATAACCTTCCACAGAACTGTCATACAGTACTTTGCCGTCAATTGAAATAATTGTGATCCTGAGATCAGCAACAGGTATGAGATTATATATGGAATCTATGAGTATATAGCCAGAGCTGTCGGGAAGGGAATTGAGCCTGATATATCTGTCAACCAGTTCTGACATATCATCAAGCCGGCTATCAAGCGATGCAATGCGAATCTGCCGCTCACGGTTGTACTGGTAGTTCATCATAGCTATCGTGAAGAGCACGAAAATGCTGAAGTAGTAAAGGAATAACCTGCGTCTGAAACTCTCTCTTCTTACCATTGGTTCTTTTTTTCAATCGCTAAAAAAATATCCGTAACCCGATTTGTTCCTGATCAGGCTTCCTTTTTCGCCCAGCTTTCGCCGTAAGCGGGCTATGGTGACATCCACGGTCCGGTCTGTTACAATGACGTCATCACCCCATATTCTGGCAAGTATATCTGTCCGGGGGTATATCTTACCGGGGTTCAGTATGAACAGCGCCATGATCTCGTATTCTTTCCGGGTGAGCTCAAGGGCTTTGTCATCTGACAAAACCAGTTTATTTTCCGTGTCGAGGGTGAAGCCACCGGGTGCCGGAAACGAGCTGATCTTTGTTGATGAGGTTCTTCGCAATATGGCTTTCACACGTGCTGTCAGCTCCCGGACCGAAAATGGTTTTGCCAGGTAGTCGTCTGCCCCGAGGCTAAAGCCTGTGACCTTGTCGTTTTCGGTATCCCGGGCTGTAAGGAAGATCACGGGAGTAGTTAGTTTCATCTCCTTCCTGATTTTCTCTGCCAAACGGAATCCGGAGATGGGGCCCATCATTACATCAAGGATAAAGAGGTCATAAGTGGGTAGGTTTTTGTTCAGGGCCTCTTCTGATGATGCTGCAGTGTCAACAGTATAGCCGTCAGCAGTGAGGTTAAATGAGAGTATCTCAAGGAGGTCTTCCTCATCGTCTACGGCCAGTATTTTTTTAGTCTCGTTCATTTTCTTACCTTCTGAGGGCTTCACCCTCTGACGCACTCCGCAATATTCACCTTCTTTCCACGGGTTTCACCCGCCTTTCGACCCCTCCGGGGTCAATCGGGTCGAGGATCACTCCTCCTTGCCAATCCCGGTGTGCCTGATGTCTGTTCCCTGCATCGAATAGATGGATGCCTCGGCAATATTCGTGGCATGATCAGCGATACGTTCTATATTTGATATCATCTCCTTTATCTCCACATAGCTCAGAACCATATCACGCGTTTTGTCATCCATGCCTGACTTGCGGATGTGCCCGATAAGAAGCTTGTGGTTCATCTCATCAACAACGGAATCGTTCTTTATGGTCCAGATGGCAAAATCAGGGTCGCTGTTTATGAATGAGAGCAGCGACTTTTCAACCATCAGTGCTCCGGAGGTGAGCATATTGTTGATGAGCGACTGCACCGTGAGATACTCTTCTGACTTCTTTATCTTTTCAAGTATCCGTACAAGGTTCATGATCCTGTCACCTATCCGTTCGAGATTGATTGTCATCCGGTAACATGCCACTATACGGCGGACATCGGAGGCCACTGGCTGATATAGAACAATAGTATTTGTAAACTGCTCACTGATGACCACCTCATAGTTATCAATACGGTTTTCTGCCTCCTTCAGGTCAGATACCACAGCGTTGAATGAAGAATCATCTCCTGCTGCCATAAGTTTCTCAAGAAGGTTCAGCTGCCCGAGGGTGAGGGTGGCCATCTCTCTGAAACTGGTCATTATATCGTTTATTGCCTGTTCTTTTTTTGTGCTCATGATTGGCTGTTTTAACAAATGTAAGAATTTAGTGATTTCATCAACCGAATTTACCAGTGAGATAGGCTTCCGTGCGCGGGTCTTTCGGGTTGGTGAAGAGAGTCTCCGTGCGGCCTGACTCGACAAGCTCGCCGAGGTACATGAACATAGAGTCATCAGAGATCCTTGCCGCCTGTGACATATTATGTGTAACAAGGACAAGGGTGTATTGTTTTTTCAGTTCTCCCAGCAGGTCTTCGATCTTGGCTGTCGCCACCGGGTCAAGGGCGGATGTGGGTTCATCCATCAGCAGTACTTCAGGGTTGAAGGCTATGGCTCTTGCCACACACAGTCTCTGCTGCTGACCTCCGGAGAGGAATGTTCCCTTCCGGAAGAGGAACTCTTTGACCTCATCCCAGAGAGCAACATTTTTCAGTGACCTCTCAACTATGTTGTCGCGCTCATCCTTTTTTAACCTTATTCCGTTCAGACTGAACCCGGCAACCACATTTTCATATATTGTCATGTTGGGAAAGGGATTGGGCCGCTGGAACACCATTCCCACTTTACGGCGAAGGTCAATGACTGACATTGAGAATATGCTGTTGCCGTTAAGCTTCACGTCGCCTGTAGTTTCTATATTGGGATAGAGCTCATGCAAGCGGTTCATGGCCCTGAGCAGGGTGCTCTTGCCACATCCTGAAGGGCCCATGATAGCAGTGATGGCATTGCGTTTTACTGAAGCCGACACCTCCTTCACGGCATACCGGCCGGGCTCATATGAGATCGAAAGGCCTTCTATCTGCAGTATATTATCGCTGTTCAGTGTGTCATTCATTCGGATCAGATATATTTATGTTTTGCGGAGAAACTTCGCGAAAGCAGGTTAAGCGAAAGGACGAATATCATCAGGAAGAGCGATGCGCTCCATACCAGGTTCACCATGTTGGGGTCATTGTAGAAGTCCCATATCAGCAGAGGGACGGCGCTGACAGGTTTTGTAATGTCAAGACTGATGGCAGGACTGCCCAGGGCGGTGAGCATCAACGGTGCTGTCTCGCCAAGTATCCTTGAGAGTGCCAGCAGGACGCCGGTGGCGAGTCCGCTGAGGCTGACGGGAATGAGAACCCTGATTATCATCTTGTAGTAAGGTACGCCGAGGGCGAAGGCAGCCTCCCTGATGGAGACGGGTATCATTTTCATGGTCTCCTCTGTGGATCGTATTATGAGAGGCAGCATCATCACTGTCAGTGCCATGCTCCCGGCGAGGCCGGAATAGCCGCGGGTAATGTTGCGGACAATCCACAGGTAGGCAATGATTCCGAGAATGATCGACGGGACTCCCTGCAGTATCTCAGTGAGGCTCCTGATGAACCTCGCATACCTGGCATTGCCCTGCTCATAAAGGTAGATGCCTGCCATAAGTCCCAGAGGGATGGCTATGAGTGAGGCGGCAAGAACCATCAGGAGAGAGCCTGTCAGACCGTTTGCAATACCACCGGGGATCACCTCTCCGTTGACTGCTGCTGTCATGGCCTGGAAAGTGTCCGGCGCCGGCTCAGTGAAAAAGGCAACGTTAATCTGACGGTACCCCTTGACAGCCAGATTACCCACAATAAGAAATATCGGGATGACTGTTATCACTGACCCTGCAATGATGAGCCACAGGAATTGCCTGTTGGTGCGGTTGCGTCGTGCTATGTTGTCTTTAAGAACTCTCTCCATCTCAACTTTTTCAGGCAAAGCGTTTGATAATGAATTTTCCGGCAGCATTTACAAGTGCCGTTATTGCAAAGAGCAGCAGTCCTATGGCTATCAGGGCACTCATCTTCAGTCCGTCGGCCTCCCCGAACTGGTTGGCAATCACTGATGCCATTGTATTACCCGGGGAGAAGAGGCCTTTGGGAATAATATTGGCATTCCCTATAAGCATTGTTACAGCCATTGTTTCCCCGAGGGCCCTGCCGAGTGCCAGTATGAAACTTGCCACTATCCCTGACCGGGCAGCGGGTATGACAACATTGAAGATCACCTCACGCCTGGTTGCACCAAGGGAGTAGGCTGCCTCCTTGAGCTCCGAAGGCACCATGGAAATAATCTCACTGCTGAGCGAGGTAGCATAGGGGACTATCATAATGGCCAGAATAAGAGAAGCGGTGAAAATACCGAATCCCTGATCTGTCAGTCCGGTCTTTATAAGTAACGGTCGCAGGGCATAAAAGCCCCAGAAGCCGTATACGATGGATGGTACACCGGCAAGCAGGTCTACAAGGCTTCTTAATATGCCTGCTATACCAGTACCTTTATAATATTCTGCAATGAACAGTGAGGTGGAAAAGGCCATAGGGATACACAGAAGCAGGGCCAGCAGGGATGTAATTACCGTGCCTGCAATGAACGGAAGAGCACCGTAGCTCTCGCTGCCGATAGTAGGATTCCATTCTGTTGAGGTGATAAACCTGAGCCCGAACTCCCTGAAT
>JAQBHM010000067.1:0-3091 GCA_032127795.1 Bacteroidales bacterium
ATAAATTGGCTGGTCCAAACCGGTTCTTTTTTATCATAAAATTTATTATTTTTGCACCCTCATTGGTTGTCTGTCCGCCATCGACAGCATGGATAAGGTATTGGAGAAGTTCTTTTAAATAATTAATAAAATGGTCGGTTGGCCGAGTGGTCAGGCATCGGTCTGCAAAACCGGGTACGGCGGTTCGAATCCGCCACCGACCTCAACAAAATCCCCGGAGCACAAAGTGCTCAGGGGATTTTTTGTTTTCTGACCGAAGCATGCTTGCAATGCGGAGGGAAGAAAATAAAAAAGCCTTATGCCCGCTGAAGGAGGGCAGGGGATTTTGTTGCAATGGCCCCCTCCCTGCGGATCACGGAGTAATCCGCGGTTATTCCTGCAATGCCAGGATAAAAAAATAATCCTCCATAGTCCGCCGTAAGGCGGGCAGGGGATTTTGTTGCAATGGCCCCCTCCCTGCGGATCACGGAGTAATCCGCCACCGACCCTTGAAAGCCTCTGATAATCAGAGGCTTTTGCACCTGGCCTTCAAGTCATCATACGTGTCGATCAGAAAGTTCTTATTTCTTTCACAATATCCATAATCGGGTGAACAATCCCCTGATTTATTAGCTGTCTGTTATGTGGATCGGCTGGCCTGCTGTACCTGGCACTGAATATCCATGTGTGAATTATGTAATGATTAGCAGAAATTATATAACATTCCTTCCTTGAAACAGGGTGATCTTTGAGTTCATTTTAATGATCTTCTCCAAAGAGTTCGGACTTCAAACTACGCCAAATAATCTGAAAAATCTTTTTTTACAGCCATTGCATCCAGGACAAAAATTATATACTGAATGAGGTTTTCTCAAAAGAAATTAAAACAACAACATTATGAAAGTACCATCATCGCCTAAGAAAATTACCTGGATCATTGGTTTGATCCTTGGGGCACTTGGAATTATTGGCCATTACGCCAATGTTCAGATATTGGCTGAATATGAATACTTGCTTTTACTTGTCGGCTTCCTTGTGTTGGCAGCGGGAACCTCTTTCAGGGAGATTTAAAGGCTCGTTTGACCCAGGCAAAGTATTTATTTGCCTTATAAACCCAAGGATTACCGGTAATATTTATCTTCGATACTGTTGATCCTTGCTTTAATATTGTCATCTCCATTACCCTACATCAAAGATTAAGAGAACAACTATTCAATATACCTACCCGGGTAAACAGAATAAGGAGGTCTTTATATTTCCTTTTTATTAGCCATACCTTTGCTTATTTGGCTATGAATTTCAGTGTAAACTATTTGCCTTTCTATTATCTTTGGTATATACCTGACAAATGAGCTATTGCAAATGAAACGTGTACTATCCGAAAATGACAAAGATCTGCTGGAGAAGCGCATTGCGGAAGTGGAAAAGCTATCGAAAACCCAGATCGTGCTGGCTACTGTAAAGCGAAGTGACAGTTACCAGGAAATACCATGGAAAGCTTTTGCCCTTGGAACATCAGTTGCGGGTTTACTGGCATTATCTCTTGATTTGATATTCTTAGGGTGGATCCAGAATACTGCTATTATTATTTCGATCGTAGCAACCCTTTCCATTGGAGCATTTATGGCACTGCTGACAATACTTCTCTCCGGATTTGCAAGGCTGTTCCTGCAGGACAACCGCGCAGAAATGGAGACGGGTCAATACGCTCAATCGCTTTTTCTTTCAAGAGAGCTTTTTGCCACGGAACACCGTACAGGTATCCTTATCCTCATAAGCCTGTTTGAACGGAAGGTCGTTATCCTGCCTGACAAAGGCCTTAAGGAAATTGTCAGTAAAGAGGACCTTAATAATCTAATTGCACTTATGAAACGACCTCTTGCGCAAAATGATTTACGAGGGGCATTGGAAATGGCTCTTGATGAGTTGATTAAAATTATTAAACCTGTATCATCAGTTGCGGAAGCTGCAAATGAATTATCCGACAAAATTATAGAAGACAAAGGCCTATGAAAGCAAGATACCTTTCCCTGACACTTTGTGTATTACTTCTGTCAGGCTTCATTGCTGGTGTTACGGATATACCATACCTGACAGGCCGGGTGACAGACAATGCACAGATCCTTTCCGAAGAAACCCAAAAATTGCTGAGTGACAGCCTTAAAATGCATGAGATGCGCACAACCAATCAGGTGGTTGTGCTAACCATCCCAACCCTGGACGGTGAAAGTATTGAAGATTATGCAAACCGGGTTTTCAATGAATGGAAGCTTGGTCAGAAAGGGATGGACAATGGTATACTGATCGTAGTCGTACCGAATGACAGACGTATGCGTATTGAGGTGGGCTATGGACTTGAGGGCGTACTGCCGGATCTTCTGGCAAGCAGGATCATCCAAAATATCATGACTCCACAATTCAAAAACGGAGATTATGACAGAGGGATTACTGAGGGAGCTCTGGCTGTAATTAGCATCCTTGACGGAGGATATGTAGAGGAGGCTTCCGGCTTGTTTGATGAAGAGGCCTCTTCAAAAGGGCTGGGCCTTTCAGACCTGGAAAGTCCTGATATACCGCTGGCGGAACGCATTCTTTTCGGAGCATTCATCTTCGGGATCATTGGATTATTCACAATATTAGGGATTATTACCCCTGGGTTTGGATGGTTTCTTTATTTTTTCCTTATACCATTCTGGGCTACATTTCCAATAGTGGTAGTAGGGACAAAAGGGACATTGGTCTTACTGATAAGTTATCTTATCATTTATCCAACAGCAAAACTGATACTGAATAATACTGGCTGGTATCAAAAAGCCAAAACGGATCTGAAAACAAAAGGACGTGCATCTATCGGAGGCTTCACCTTCTCATCCGAAAGTTCGGGCGGCTCATGGAGCTCAGGCGGGGGAGGGTTCTCCGGCGGAGGTGGATCGTCCGGCGGAGGCGGCGCATCAGGCAGCTGGTAAAGAACAGAGCAGGCCGTAGGAGCTCCTGATAAATGAAATTTAACCAGGATAAACTTCAGAATTCTTATTTGAAGATACGGTAAGTGAGCCCTACAGAAACTACCAGGCGATACTTTTCAAGCTTTTCGGTATATTCACCGCTTACA
>JAQBHM010000068.1:0-24310 GCA_032127795.1 Bacteroidales bacterium
AAACGCAGGAGAAGAACCCCTGTCTTTTGTGCTATCAGATTGCTTTGTAATTGAGGTCAGACAGATAATGTTTTACGGTATCACTGATTGATTCTTTTATCGGGATAAAAGAGATACCGGTTGCTCTGACAAGCTTTGTGCTGTCAAAAAATATCTTTGAAAACGCTGCACTGAGCGTTGCGGTAGTCAGAGCACTTTTTCTTCTGATGATGAAACCGCCAAGCCGTGCTGCCGCCAGTGCAGGGTATGAGAGCAGCCGGGGTATGGGAAGAAATGGTTTCCTGACATTGAGGGCTTCTGCAATCATAACAAAAATATCACGGAATGAGAGATTCTCAGATGATACGATAAATCTCTCGCCGCAGGCTGAGCTGTTCATCAGTGAGGTCATCGTAAGAACCACATCACGCACATCTACATATCCTGTAATGCCGGAAGTATAGAAAGGCATACCTCCTGCTATTTGTGAGAAATACTGAGAGCTGCCCCTGGTCCAGTCGCCCGGCCCGAATATAACGGAAGGATTGACAATGACTGCATTGAGACCCATCTCTATCCCCCGCCATACCTCAAGCTCGGAGAGGTGTTTGCTGACAGCATAGGCTGAGTGCCTGTCACTGTCATCCCACTGATGATTCTCATCAATAATGCTCTCTTTGTCTCTTGCTCCCAGTGATGCCACGGAGCTGACATGACAAAGTTTGCCGATTCCCCGGGCCAGACAGGCTTTTACAATATTTGCCGTGCCGGAAGTGTTATTCCGTATGACGGTCTCAGACTGTGAGCTGTCAAAAGAGACAGCCGCGGCACAGTGATATACCTGTTCACAATCTTCCATTGCCCGTATAATGGATTCATAGTCAAGGATATCTGCCTCAACCCATTCAATTGTTTTATACAATTCTTCAGGGTTTTCAGAATAATAGCTGAAAACCTTCATGACAATATCCCTGTTGCTTGTCTTGCGGAAGATAGCCCTGGGTCTCTCACCTGCCGAAATAAGTGAATGGAGCAGATGACTGCCTACAAGGCCTGTTCCCCCTGTCACCAGTATCTTTTTTCCCTTCAGGCCCATAATTTAATCTGATTAACCAATAATGGTATTGTAAAGTTAACTTCTGCAAAGCACAATCCAATCATCATTTTTCCGGCAGGTATGCAACCCAGCCGCTCCTTAACTCTTCAACTTTATTGTATCTTTGTCCAAAATTATTCAATTATGATTACCAATGACCAGATAAAAGACCTGGCCGGACGCCGTGACGCGTTAAGGAGGTATCTTTGACATTGCCGGCAAACTGCAGGAGATAAAAGAGAAAGAAGAGATCACAAAAGATCCGTCCTTCTGGAATGACCCCAAAAAGGCAGAGGAGGTCATGAGGGACATATCATCCGTAAAGAGCTGGACCATATCTTTTGACAAGGTAAATACTGCAGTGGAAGATCTGCAGGTGCTGTTTGATTTTTATAAGGAGGGTGAGGTCACGGAGGAGGAGCTTGCTGAGCAAACTGACAAGACTGTGTCACTGGTTGAGAAGCTTGAGCTGCGTAACATGCTTCGCCGCAAGGAAGATCACCTCAGTGCCGTAATGAAGATAAATGCCGGCGCCGGAGGCACAGAGAGCAATGACTGGGCACAGATGCTGATGCGCATGTACCTGATGTGGGGGGAGAGCAACGGGTATAAGATCACTGAAGCTTATTATCAGCCGGGTGAAGAGGCCGGCATAAAGACCGTCACCCTCGAGTTTGAAGGCGAGAATGCCTACGGCTATCTCAAGAGTGAGAACGGTGTTCACCGGCTGGTGCGTATCTCACCCTTTAACTCACAGGGCAAGAGGCAGACCACCTTTGCATCGGTCTTCGTATCTCCCCTGATTGATGATGAGATAGTAGTGGAGATAAATCCTGCTGATATCACCTGGGAGACATTCCGTTCCTCAGGAGCAGGAGGTCAGAATGTAAACAAGGTGGAGACTGCCGTCAGGCTTCGGCATGCTCCCACGGGTATCGTGGTGGAGAACCAGGAAACACGTTCACAGGGACAGAACAAGGAGAATGCACTGAGGCTCCTTAAATCATATCTCTATGAACTGGAGCTGCGCAAGAGGCAGGATGAGCTGGACAAGATTGAAGGAACCAAGAAGAAGATTGAGTGGGGATCACAGATACGCTCGTATGTGATGCAACCCTACAAGATGGTCAAAGACCTGCGCACAGGCTTTGAGACAGGTAACGTCCAGGCAGTCCTCGACGGTGACATTGACGGCTTCATCAAAGCCTGGCTGATGGAGTTCGGCGGCAGCCAGTGACCTCTTATAATGAGCCGAACCGTTGAGCCAGGCGGCAGCCAGTGACCCCAGACCTTCCATGACAAAAAGCAGGATTTAATGGGTTATTAATCCGTTAATTTGCATTGTCATAAACTTTTTTACCGGATGAATAAACGAGAAAAGCTTTTTGAGAAATTTCCGCCTGTATCAACCGAGAAGTGGATGGCTAAGATCACGGCTGACCTGAAAGAGGCTGATTTCTCAAAGAGAATGGTCTGGAAAACCCGCGAAGGCTATGAGGTGATGCCCTTCTACAGGGAGGAAGACCTCGGGCTGCTGAATCACAGGAACACTCTCCCCGGAGAATATCCCTTTGTAAGAGGTTCACGCGTGGATGGCAATGAGTGGCTTGTGAGACAGGATATCACTGTCAGGAATTTTGAAGAGGCAAACGCCAGGGCCCTGGATATCCTGATGAAAGGAGTAACATCACTCGGATTCATTATTGCTGATCCTGAAAGTATCACTGTTGAGAATATTGCGCTGCTTCTAAAGGACATTCACTGTGAGAGCGTTGAGCTGAATTTCTCAACGGCAGGCAGAGCGAAGGAATTACTGGCAGTACTTATTGAGGTGATGAAGGCTACAGGCACTGACCTGTCAGCTGTTCACGGATCCATTGCCGCCGATCCCCTGGGAAGGCTTGTCACCAACGGAAAACTGTGTGTCAGCATTGAAGAGGGGCTTGATTACCTTGCCGATCTTGTTAAAGAATCTGTTATCATCCCCGGACTGGATTGTATTCTGGCAGACGGCACCATCTTCAGCAATGCCGGTGCCGGCCCGGTGATGGAGCTGGCAACCACCCTGTCAATGGCAAATGATTATATGGCCTCCATGACAGCCAGGGGTATCAATCCTGATATTGCTGCCACAAAGATGAGATTCAGCTTTGGCATTGGTCCCGACTTTTTCCCCGAGGCTGCAAAAATAAGGGCCGCACGCATGTTGTGGGCCATGATAGTCAAGGGTTATCACCCCAGATCTGTCCGTAGCACTGAGATGGTAATTCACTCTGTGACCGGAAGATGGAACAAGACCCTGTTTGACCCCTATGTCAATATGCTTCGGACACAGACAGAAGCAATGTCGGCTGTGATGGGAGGAGCAGACTCCGTCACCGTTGAACCCTTTGACATTGCATTCAGGACCCCTGATGAGTTCTCCGAGCGTATTGCCAGAAACCAGCAACTGTTACTTAAGGAGGAGTCACACCTTGACAAGGTTGCTGACCCGGGGGCCGGATCATATTACCTCGAGAAGCTGACATCCATTATTGCAAGGCAGGCATGGGCTCTGTTCATTGAGACAGAGAATGAAGGCGGATTCCTGGAAGCAGTGAAAAAGGGATTGATACAAAAAAAAATAAAGGTCTCATCGGAAGCCCGCAAAAGTGATGTTGCCAGGCGGCGCGAAATACTCCTCGGAACAAACCAGTACCCTAACCTGGATGAGCAGCACATGTCAAAGGCAGACCTGTCAAAGGTTTTTGAGGTTACAGATACTGCCGGCGAAGAGGTTGAGACTGTTGTCGCCGTACGCGGGGCTCTCGAATTTGAAAGACTCCGTACAGCCGTTGAACAGTCAGGTCACAGGCCCCTGGCATTCATGCTGCCGATAGGCAATATGGCAATGAGAAGGGCAAGGGCCCAGTTCTCATCCAACTTTTTTGGCTGTGCAGGTTATGAAGTCAGAGACAACATTGGATTTGAGACGGCAGAAGCAGGGGTGAAGGCTGCCCTGGAGGCAAAGGCTGACATCATTGTGATATGCAGTGCAGATGATGATTATGCCATCGTAGCACCTGATATCTTTACCCTTATTGCCGGCAGGGCACTGGTTGTTGTTGCAGGAAATCCTCCATGCATGGATCTGTTAAAGGCAGAAGGCATGGAATACTTTGTCAGCGTTCGTTCCAATGTTCTGGAGACTCTTCAGATGTTCAACAAAAAACTGGGTATCAACTGAAAAGAGATGAGCAAGAGACCAA
Source organism: Bacteroidales bacterium (assembly GCA_032127795.1). GTDB lineage: Bacteria > Bacteroidota > Bacteroidia > Bacteroidales > VadinHA17 > SR-FBR-E99. Next base: position 4,324 of record JAQBHM010000068.1, read on the forward strand.
AATATACACTTAGTGACCTGGATAAGATTGCATTCTCATCAAAGAATGTATCAAAGTGGGAAAAGGATCATGGCATTACAGAATGTTGGGAGACTGCTGAGCGCATACCTGTCAGGAGCGTCTACACGCATGAAGACCTGAAGGGCATGGAGCACCTGGGATATGCTGCCGGTCTGCCGCCCTATCTACGCGGTCCCTATTCCGGGATGTATGCTATGAAACCGTGGACTGTCCGTCAATACGCGGGATTTTCCACGGCTGAGGAATCCAATGCTTTTTACCGCCGCAATCTTGCATCAGGGCAGAAAGGGCTTTCAGTGGCCTTTGACCTGGCAACGCACCGGGGTTATGATTCTGATCACGAGCGGGTGGTTGGCGATGTGGGGAAAGCCGGCGTAGCAATAGATTCTGTCCTTGACATGAAGGTACTCTTTGACCAGATACCTCTTGACAGGATGTCAGTGTCAATGACAATGAACGGTGCAGTACTGCCGGTGATGGCTTTTTATATTGTAGCTGCACTGGAGCAGGGAGCAAAGCTTGAAGAGCTGCAGGGCACCATTCAGAATGACATCCTCAAGGAGTTCATGGTGCGCAATACTTACATTTATCCTCCTGCCTTCTCGATGAAGATAATTGCTGATATCTTCAGGTACACGTCAGAGAGAATGCCAAAGTTCAATTCAATATCCATTTCCGGTTATCATATGCAGGAGGCGGGTGCCACTGCCGACATAGAGCTTGCCTATACGCTGGCAGATGGCCTTGAATATTTGCGTACGGGAGTGAACAGCGGCCTTAACATCGATGACTTTGCCCCGCGTCTCTCTTTCTTCTGGGCCGTAGGAATGAATTTCTTCATGGAAGTGGCCAAGATGAGAGCAGCACGTATGCTCTGGGCCAGGTTAGTCAGTGATTTTAATCCTAAGAATCCCAAGTCGCTTGCCCTGCGTACCCATTCACAGACATCAGGATGGAGTCTCACCGAGCAGGATCCGTTCAATAATGTAGGCCGCACATGCATAGAGGCTATGGCTGCTGCCATGGGTCATACCCAGAGTCTCCATACCAATGCTCTTGATGAAGCTATAGCGCTGCCTACGGAATTCTCTGCCCGGATAGCGAGAAACACCCAGATATACCTGCAGGAGGAGACCAATATTTGCAGGGCAGTAGATCCGTGGGCCGGATCATACTATGTGGAGACACTCACTGACAGGATAGCCCACAAAGCCTGGGAGCTTATCCAGGAGGTGGAGAGCCTGGGAGGCATGGCAAAAGCAATTGAGTCTGGTATTCCCAAGATGAGAATAGAAGAGGCCGCCGCCAGGGCACAGGCAAAAATTGACTCGAGGGCTCAGACCATTGTAGGGATAAACAAATACCGCCTTGACAAGGAGGACCCTCTGGAAATACTGGAGGTGGATAATACAGCAGTACGCGAGGCACAGTTGAAACAACTGGCGGAATTAAAGGCTACACGCAATGAAGCCGGGTGTCAGAAGGCGCTGGAGGCAATCACCCGGGCTGTTGAGACCGGTGAGGGCAACCTCCTGGAACTGGCCGTAGAGGCTGCCGCCATGAGAGCCACGCTGGGAGAAATATCTTATGCTTGTGAAAAAATAGTTGGGAGGTATAAAGCCGTGATAAGAACAATCTCAGGAGTTTACTCTTCAGAGTACAAGTCGGATTCTGACTTTGAAGAGGCAAAGGCACTGGCATCGGAATTCGCTGCCAGGGCAGGACGCCAGCCCCGTATTATGATAGCAAAAATGGGGCAGGACGGCCATGACAGGGGAGCAAAAGTGGTCTCCACAGGCTATGCTGATCTGGGATTCGATGTAGATATCGGGCCTCTTTTCCAGACCCCCGCGGAGGCTGCCAGGCAGGCAGTGGAAAATGACGTACACCTGCTCGGGGTATCCAGCCTGGCCGCAGGTCATAAGACCCTTATACCACAGGTCATTGCAGAGTTGAAAAAGCTGGGACGTGAAGATATCCTGGTAATCGCCGGAGGAGTAATACCGCCGCAGGACTACCAGTTCCTGTATGATGCTGGTGTGGCAGCAATATTCGGACCGGGGAGCTCCGTCGCCGGGGCAGCAAAACAGATACTGAAAATATTGCTTCAGACAGTCTGAGAAAGAAAATATGTTTCAGGGAGAGTGGCTGCCGGTTAATTTCGGCTGCCGCTTTTTCATTTTTAATTATCTTGCATGACAAATATGAAACAATGAAAAAGATCCTTCTTCTCTTATTAGTGGCCGGTATAGCCCTGACCGGATGCCGTACCTCAAGGGTCGCATCAATGGAGACTGATACGTCGCCGCCATTGCCGGGGATTCCGGTTATTGATGATGCCTCAGAACATGTATGGGATTTCCGTGATGCCACAACATGGATACTGGGAGACATGAACCCGGACAAGCTTCTCGAATCACCCCATTCATCATGGTACCTGAAAGGCTACAGTGAATATGACCCTGACGCCGGAGTTTTGGATGAGCTTAAAAACATCAGTAAAGACGGGCTTACTATCACAGTAGTCCTGGCTACATGGTGCCCCGACAGCCGCAGAGAAGTGCCGAGATTCATGAAAATTATTGACCTGTGGGGTTTTCCGGTGAGCTCCATAAGATTCATAGGAGTAGATATCAATAAGATAGCTCCGCTGGGAGATTTTCATTTGCTTGGTATTGAAAGAGTGCCTACATTTATTTTCTATAAAAATAATGTTGAAAAAGGACGCATCATTGAAGTTCCGATTTCGTCTTTAGAAAAGGATACAAGAGATATCCTCGTAGAATAACAGAAGAACAACTTAATACTTTACCCAATGGAAGAAGAAAAAAATAAACAGGCAGCAGGCATGGGTGTAGGAGCGCTCGTCACAGGTATTATTGCTTTCCTGCTGGCAGTGGTGCCCTGTATCGGCATTATTGCCGTTATCCCGGCTATAATAGCTATCGTTCTTGCCATTATCGGCCTGTCAAGACCCGGCACCAACCAGGGTATGCTCATCGGAGGCCTCGTGGTTGCAGTGATAGCCCTGATGATCTCATTATCACAATCCGTTATCATTGGCAAGATTGCCGACAAATCCGGAGGATGGGCTACTGACATTGAAAAGGCTGTCAGGGATATCACAGATGATATTGAGAAGGAGTTTGGATCCAATGAGATCACCATCCGTGTTGACAAGGATGATGAGAGCGTGGAGATCAAGGCTTCCACCCGCAGAGATGATCTCAAGAACAAACTTGAAGAGCTGGAGGAAACACCCGTCGAAGGTGATACTACCCACACTGACACGGTAAAATAAGCTCCCTTGACGCTGTGATAAAAACAGCCGCCCGGAGAGCGTACCTTGCTGTAAATATAATATTTGCCGGAGTGATCCTGTTAATAATGGGATACTCCGGTTTTTATTCCCCGGATGAGGATAAATACCCCGTTCCGTGCCTTCATGAGACCCTGACAGGTGTCTCCTGCCCTTCATGCGGACTGTCACATGCATTCTCACTGATTGTCAGAGGCCGTATTGATGAAGCATTGCAGTGGAACACAGCCTCCACCGGTGTCTTCCTGTTTTTTGCACTCCAGCTTGCAATGAGGATAGCGATAGGTTCCAGGATTTATTATACTGACAGGCATCTGCACAAAATATCAGTTGCTGATGCTACAGTGTCATCGCTGATGGCCCTGGCGGCATTCTTTCCCTTTCTCAGGGCACTGTGGCTTACCCTCGTCTGAGGTTCATTCGCTGAAGAGAGAGTTAAGCGCCTCGTAAACCAGATGACTTTCATATCCTTTTCCAAGGGCATGTCTCAGCAGCCTGGCCTTAAGGTCATACCTGTTCTTTGCCTTTACTGAACGGCTGTGCGTCTCAAGGATCTCCTTCAGTCTGGCCAGGTACTCTTCACTGTCGATAGCATCAAGCCCTTCAGCAATGGCAGCGGCAGGCAGCTTCTTCATCCTGAGGCCTGCACTGATTTTCACTTTCCCCCAGTGCTGGTACCTGAAGTGATCTCTCGCAAAAGCTCTGCAATATCTATTCTCGTCAATATATTTCTCGGCGATGAGCTTACTGATGATGCCGGCAATTTTCTCTTCGTCTTTCTCTCCCCACTGGGCTATCTTCGCTGTTATGTCGCTCACGCAATACTCCCTGCCTGAACAAAGCTGCTGCGCCCGCAGAAGAAGCTCTACCTCACGTTTGATGTCATTCATTTTTCAAAGCTTTCAGGAATCTTTTTTTTCCGTTTATATCTTCTGTGACGGTGATATCTGTGAATCCGTACTCTTCAAACAGCTCTGCAGTCTCCCTTCCCAGTGCTTCATTGATCTCAAGATATATCTTTCCGTTCACAAAGAGACATGAATCAGCAATTGAAGCTATACGGCGGTAAAAAATAAGAGGGTCATCATCATTTACAAAAAGCGCTTCCGGCGGTTCATGATCAAGGACATTGGTACGCATCAGTTTTTTTTCACTCTGCCGGACATAGGGAGGATTGCTGACAATAATGTTACAGTGAGGGAATTCCGATGGCGGAGCAGACAGTATATCCTTACTGAAAAAGTTCACCGGTGTTTCATTGGCTTTGGCATTTCGGGCGGCGAGGGTGAGAGCTTTTTCCGAGTTGTCAGTAGCAAATACAGTTGCATTAGGGAATGCTGCCGCCACTGACACGGCGATGCATCCTGATCCGGTGCAAAGATCTATTGCAGTACCGGTGAACCCCGGGTTTTCGTCAATCATCATTGCAGTCATCTCTTCTGTCTCTGGTCGTGGTATCAGCACCCCGGGTTCAACAATGATACGGTGTCCGCAGAATAGGGTATGGCCGATAATATACTGCAGGGGTTCACCTGCTGCTGCTCTCTTTGCTGCTGTGATGACAGCGGAGGCATTTTCCGGCGGCAGCGATTGTGTTCCGAAAGCCATCTGGCGGGCACCGCTCATGCCGGTATACTCCTCGATGATGACAGTGATCATGGCTCCTGCCTCTGCTGCCGGCCACTGACCTTCAAACATAAGGGCAAGATGACGGCGTATTTCGCTTATTGTTTGTAACTTTTCAGCCATTTTCCAAAGATAGGCAATTGCGATTTATGGCTCAGTCTGAAGATTCAATATATATGACCCGGTGCCTGGAACTGGCGGGCATGGCGGAGGGTTATACCAGTCCCAACCCTATGGTAGGGGCGGTGGTGGTCCATGAAGGAAAGATCATAGGTGAGGGTTTTCACAGGAGAGCGGGTACTCCGCATGCGGAGGTTCATGCCCTTGAGGCGGTGAGCGATAAGTCACTGCTGGCGCATTCAACCCTGTATGTAAGCCTGGAACCCTGCTCGCATCATGGCCGTACACCTCCCTGTGCAGACCTTATTATAAGATCAGGAATACCCAGGGTGGTGGTGGGCACAGCTGACAGCAACGCCGGTGTCTCAGGAAAAGGCATCGAAAGAATGAGACAATCCGGTATAGAGGTCATAACCGGTACAGAGGAGGCTAAATGCAGGGAAATAAACAAGCGGTTTTTCACCTGGCATGAGAAGAAAAGACCGTACGTCATACTTAAGTGGGCACGCAGCGCTGACGGTTTTATTGACTTTGAGCGGGGTGCGGGCGAGGCTGCAGAGCCACACTGGATTACGGGAATGGCGGAGCGACTGCTGGTACACAGGTGGAGAGCGGCAGAAGATGCCATTCTTGCCGGCGGCGCCACCGTGCGTCTTGACAACCCTGCACTTGATGTACGCTACTGGACGGGAAAGAACCCGTTGCGGGTCATTGTAAGCCGCAGCGGCAACATTGATCCCGGGTCAAAGATATTCAATCCTACGGCAGAGGTTCTGCTCTTTACAAGAAATGCCGGCGTAACATCATCATATGCAAAGGTCATCGTCATGAAGAATGACCAGGATACTGTAGATACAATACTCAACACCCTGTATGACATGGAGATACAATCGCTCTTCGTGGAGGGTGGCGCTGCAATCCTCGCTGCTTTCATTGCCTCCGGCAAATGGGATGAGATACGCCGGTTCACCGGCAAGGAGAGTTTCGGTGGGGGTGTCGCAGAGCCGGTTCATAAGATAGCCCCTGACAGGGTAGTCCGCTTTGGAAGGAGTATCCTGGAGTTCAGTTTTAATTTGGACTCTTCCTGCTGACATATTTTATGTTAAGAAAATGTTTATAACTTTGAGCTTCATTGAAGTTAAGGACGAAAGCTATGAGACGAGGAGTATTGATAATTTCGGCAGTTCTTTTTTCAGTCAGTCTTGCTCTTTCCGGGCAGAGTGCACGCAAATACATAAAGGCGGGAGAGGAGTTTGTCAGGAACGGGATGTATGATGATGCCATCGACCAGTTTACAAAGGCAGCAGATGAGTCTCCCACCTCTGAGGAGCCTTACCTGATGAGGGCTAAAGCGTATGAGTCGATAGGAAATTTTGCACTTGCCTGTGATGATTACAGGCGAGCGGTGAATTTTGTTCCCGGCAATGTCAGCGCCCTGTATAACCTGGGAAGGATGTGCAACAAGCTGGCGCTGTCTGAGGGTGTCACTGAAGGAGATAAGGGCAGATTCCTGAATGAAGCGGTAAGCGTTCTCAATAAAGCTATCAGGGCAGAGTACCGCAACGGTAAGCTCTATACTGAAAAAGCTGTCTCGCTTATCGGGATGGAACTGTGGGATAAGGCCCTCGGCACCTCTGATACAGCTCTCCAGATGAGAGATGATGCCCTGAATTACTATTACCAGGGAATAATATACCAGAAGATAAATGATGACAATACTGCCAGGAAGCAGCTGGAGAAGGCTGTAACAAAAGACAAGTCTCTCTCAGTGGCACGTCTGGAGCTTGCAAGGCTGCTGATACGCATGGGTGACCTTAACAGTGCCCTGGGTCAGTGCAATATGGTTATGCGGCAGGATGAAAGGAATGTTGAGTCTTACCTTACGCGGGCGATGGTTTATGTGGCAAAACTTGATTATCCCTCGGCAATAAATGACATCTCAACGGCAATATTGCTTGAACCAGCCCAGAAGAACCATTATATAAGGAGAGGCAAATATTATCAGAAATTCAATCAGCATCTTGCAGCCATCAATGACTTCACCAAAGCTCTTGCTCAGGATCCCTCGCAGTCAGAGGTTTACCTGCTGCGTGCAAACTCCTATGAAGAGATAAGTGACTTTGAGAAGGCAGCTGCAGATTACGGTAAGATCGTTGCCATGACTGAGACAGGTTCCCCGGTAAGGAAACTGCAGGCAGAGGCAAACGAAAGGCTCTTTGTTATCAACCGGGAGACTGCCAGTCCTGAGATATACATAGAGACTCCCACAATTGTTTCTGGTCAGGAAATAGAGGCAGGACTTGACCGCAACAGCATCCTGGTTACGGGGAAGGTCACTGATAAAAGCCTCCTGGCGGAGTTCTCCATCAACGGTTCTCCGGTCATATACGACGCGAAAGCGGGTACCTCACCCTTCTCTGCCGAGGTGAACATCTCCGGCGGCGAAATTATAAGGATAGTTGCACGTGACATTTATGACAATGAGACAGTGCAGACATATCATATCCGGCGTACAGAGGTTGACCCTCCGAAGATACAGATACTGGCACCCTTCCTCATCGCAGAATCGTTACTTTCAATTGACAGCATTGCAACACATATTGATATAGAGGGTAAAGTCATTGACCAGAGTCTCATCAGGTCAATAAGGATAGAGAATATCAATGCCCAGTTCTCGGAGGATAACCTTAACCCGGGCTTTATCGCCAAGGGAATAGATGTGAGGAATGATGATGTAATAACGATACAGGTTGAAGACAAATACGGTAACAGGACCATTCAGGACTATAAGCTGAACAGGCAGGGGACTATTATTTCCGAGTCCAATCCAATGGGCAACACCCTTATTATATTCATAGAGAATTCAGAATATCAAAACTTTGCAGCATTACAGGGTCCTCCGAAAGATGCCAGTCTCATCACAGGTGTGCTTGAAGAAGGTTACCAGGTGATGCCTATTCGTACCCTTCGCAACCAGACCAAGGAACAGATGGAAAAATTCTTTTCCATTGATCTGCGCAATGAGGTAAGGGCCAGACAGATAAAATCACTGGTGATATGGTTTGCCGGACATGGCAAGTTCATCAATGACATAGGGTACTGGATCCCTGTTGACGCGCGCCGTGATGAGGAATTTACATATTTCAGCCTAAACACCCTCAAGGCGTCTATGGAGACATATATGAATTACCTGACACATGTGCTGGTCATCACTGATGCCTGTGAGTCGGGCCCCAGTTTTTACCAGGCCATGAGATCAAATGTAAAACCGAGGGACTGTGCAGACTGGAAGGCCACGCAGTTCAAATCAAGCCAGGTATTCTCATCGGCAGGGCATGAGCTCGCTGTTGATGACTCCCAGTTTACCCGCACTTTTGCCAATGCTCTCAGGGGTAATCCCAACACCTGTATTTCAATTGAGGAGATTGTGCTGCAGGTCACGAAGGCTGTTACACAGAATAACATTCAGAAGCCAAAGTTTGGAAAGATCACAGGGCTGAAGGATGAAGACGGGACCTTCTTCTTCATAAAGAAATAGCCTGATGCAGGGAGGCATAAATGGTCACAGAATACTGCGTTTTCAATCGCTGGCATGCCTGCTCTGTCTGATTGTTGTTACTGTCCGGGTCTCCACTGCCCAGAAATACTATTTTGAGAGGTACAGCTCCAAGGAGGGGCTCAGTGCCTCAAAAGTCTACTCTATAATTCAGGATGCCAATGACTTTGTATGGCTGGGAACAGGCAGCGGCGTCACCCGCTTTGACGGCTCCCGTTTTGAGAACTTCTCCTCCTCCAACGGGCTGGCCCCGGGAGGGGTGAAGAGCATGTTTGAAGACAGCCAGGGGAGGATATGGATGGGACATATAGGTGGCGGTCTGACAATCTGTGACGGAGGTGTTTTTACCCGGGCCCTCTTCCCTGCTTCATTATTTTGGGACGGTGATTCTGACACAGTTAAGGTCACCGGGAAAGAGGTATACAATGTACGGGGTGATATTACAGGGATAAAAGAATACGAAGGTTATATCTGGCTCTCCACTTCTGTTGGAGGAGCTTTGAGGCTGGAAAAACCGAAACCCGGCAGGGCCCTGATGACCGGACGCCGGTATCTTGGCAGTGAAGGACTCAGCAATGATGCATTCGGTTTTTACACTGACAGAAAAGGTACCCTCTATTGCATTACTGATGTGGGAATCAGACGGTACAGCATTGAGAGTGACAGGTTTGATCCATACAATCCCGAGGGGCTGACGAAATACTTTCTCACAGTCACCATGTATGAGGATTCGAGGGGCAACATGTGGTTCGGGACATATAACGGCGGGCTGTACAAGCTTAATGCTGAAAGCGGGAAGATGGACATATATGACACCCGCAACGGCCTGTGGGGCAACTTCGTAACCTTTATTACAGAAGACTACCGGGGTAATATATGGGCAGCTTCAATGGAAGACTGGGAGAGCAGGGGCGGTATCACTGTCTTTTCTCCTGAAGGGACAGTTATTTTCAATGAAGAGAACGGGCTGCAGGCAAAGCATATACTCAGCCTGCTGGAGGACAAGGAAAAGAACATCCTCATTGCTGACCGTGACGCCGGGCTGTTCATCTACAAGGGTGACCACTTCACAACCTACATGGCTCCGCTGTTTCTTCCTTCAAATGACGTCTCAACCATAGCCCTCGATGCCTCTGGCCGTTACTGGCTTGGAACACGTAATGGCCTCGCATTGCTTGATCCCTCTGAAAAAGAGGGAGTGAAGATAAAAACGTCAGGATTCCCCTCAGTTCTTGAGGGTAACCAGATAACAATGATAAGACCTGACAGAAGCGGGCATGTATGGATTGTTACCGGCAGCGACGAGGTATTCAGATACGATATAAGTGAAGGGTCATTCAAATTTGATATCGGTCTTAATGCAAACCTTCAGTCAATGAGGATAGCAGCGATCACCACCGACAGGGATGACAATCTCTGGGTCGGAACTGACAAGGCTCTGATAAGGTGGAATGACAGGAAGAAGGAGGGTAACACATTTACACAGATAAACGGGCTTACAGGTAACAATATCACGGCACTATACCCTGACAGCCGCGGTGTGTTGTGGGTTGGCACCGAGGTGCGCAACGGCATATCAAAACTTCTCCCCGGCAGTGAGAACTTTGTGCCGGTAAAGTTTGAGGCTGATGTCATGGCCACCACAATAACGGAAACTCCTGACGGAACCATCTGGATAGGGACTATTGACGGCCTCTACGGCCTGAGGGCTGACACTGTATGGCTGCGACTGACTGATGCTGACGGGTTGCTGATGAATTCAATCAATCTGCTGCAGCCCGACAGGGAAGGGAACCTCTATGCCGGGACCAACCTCGGGCTTAACAGGTATGATATTGAAACCGGGAAAATATCAACGTTTACTGAAAGAAACGGATTCACCGGAATAGAGACACGTCCAAATGCCTCAACAATGGACAATAATGGTGACCTGTGGTTCGGAACAGCAAACGGGGTGATACGGATGAGCCCCTCACGCCTGCCGCCTGTCATTACTGAGCCTGCCACACACATATGGCGCACAAAGGTCAACCTCGAAGATTATGACATGTATAACGGAATAATCATGTCACATTCTGACAACCGTATCAGCTTTGATTTTCTAAGCATCTGCCTGGTAAACCCTGAAACGGTGAAATACCAGGTAATGCTCGTCGGTTCAGATAAAGACTGGGTTTCTACTGACCAGACCAGCGCAATGTATTCGTCACTCAGCCCGGGAAAATACACCTTCATGGTCAGAGCCTCGAACAATTACGGCTACTGGAATCAGACACCCGTGGAACTGAACTTCTCAATCACTCCCCCGTATTACAAGCGCCCATGGTTTATTATTCTCTTCATCCTCTTCTTTACCGGATCCATATATACATTCATCAGCATGCGTGAACGGAAGCTGGTTTATGAAAAGGAAATACTTGAGGAGAAGGTCGAAGAGAGAACAGCCGAGGTTGTTACAAAGAGCATTGAGCTGGAAGAGAAAAACAGGGATATCACTGCCAGTATCAGGTACGCCGAACGCATCCAGAGGGCCATGCTTCCGCCTGAGAACTACTTTAATGACACCTTTGTCCTGTTTATGCCAAAGGATATTGTCAGCGGTGATTTTTACTGGATGCATGATACGGGAGACAAACATTATATTGCCACCGTTGACTGCACCGGGCATGGCGTTCCGGGAGCCTTCATGTCAATAATAGGACATAACTCGCTTAACAAGATCGTGAAGGAAAATGGCATCAGGCTGCCGTCAGAAATACTCGATCATCTTAATATTGAGGTTGTTCATGCCCTCCTGCAGAGGAGCGAAAAGGCCGTGCGTGACGGTATGGATATTTCAATACTCTCTTTTGACACCAGGTTGAGATATATAGAGTTCGCAGGGGCTTACCAGCCGCTTTATCATGTCAGGGACGGACGTGTTACCATCCATAAGGGAGACCGGTTCCCGATAGGGATGATGGGGGCCAGGGAAAGGAAGGTCTTCACAAATAACCGCATAGAGGTAAAAAAGGGTGATATGCTGTATCTCTTTACTGACGGCTATGCCGACCAGTTCGGAGGAGAAGAGGGAAAGAAATTCAAGACCATAAATATCAGGTGCCTCCTTTCAGAGATATACCAGTTTCCTGTTGATGAACAGAAACGTCTTCTGGAGAAGGCAATAAGGGACTGGATGGAAGATATCCCGCAGGTTGATGATATTCTCTTCATAGGCACCAGGGTGCCGTAGCATCAAATGCGGGCTATAACCTTCGGGTCAGCGTGCCAGCCTGTATAGTTCAGAATGGCCGGCACCACCTCCCTGGCCGAGGTGACTATCTGCCAGATATCCTTGTGCTCAAGCCTCATGAAATTACCGCGCACCATGTGATCAAAGAACTCTATGAGATGATCATAAAAACCGTTGACATTCACAATGACTATCGGCTTGTTAAACTGTCCCAGCTGCTTCAGTGTTATCACCTCTGTCAGTTCCTCCAGCGTTCCTACTCCACCCGGCAGGGCAACTGCAGCATCGGACATGGCAAAAATAGTATTCTTCCGATCTGACATGTCAGAGGTCACTATCATATCCTGAACACCACTGTGGCCCCATCCTTCTTTTATCATGAAACCCGGTATCACCCCGGTAATATTTCCTCCGTCAGCCAGCATGGCATCGGCAAAGATACCCATGAGGCCGATCCCGCCACCACCATATATACCGTGAACATTTTCAGCGGCAAAGGCATGGCCCAGTTCATCAGCAGCAACTGAAAAGGCCGGGTCTATGCGACTGCTTGAAGCAGCAAAAACACATACTTTCATAAGTTAAAGCAGGGGAGTGAGTTTGGCTTCAAATGATGTTTTGGCTGCAGCACCCACCTGCTTGTCAACAACCTCTCCTCCTTTAAAATAAAGTACCGTAGGTATGTTCCTGATCATGAACCTGCGGGCTACCTCAGGTGATGAATCAACGTCGCATTTGACAACAAGAGCCTGATCTTTGTACTGTTCTCCAAGCTGCTCGATCAACGGAGCTATCATTCTGCAGGGACCGCACCACTCTGCCCAGAAATCAACTATTACCGGTTTATCGGATTTGAGTACGATTTCATCAAAATTCTTGTCATTAACTTCCTGTGCCATAATATATTAGTATTTTATGATTTATATATTTGCAGGTCCAAAGATACCTAATTTACTTTAAAATCAAGCTCACTGTTTTCCTCAAGCCATGCTATAAGCTCATCAGTTATTCCCGCCCTGATGCTTCTTGAAAAGAGGGGCAGGGTGATCTTGTCTTCATGATCTATCAGCAGGAACTTGAGCATTTTGTTGCCAGGGTTTTCGGCAATGATGGTACTGAGGCTGGTAATGAATTCAGAATTAATCATTTCTGTTTTCAGCCTGATAGTAATTGAATTGATGAGATCATCCCTGACACTTGAGAGCAGATGTATCTCCTTGATTTTGAATTCAAGTTCATCGGGGTTATAATGTCTTCCCTGTACCTTTCCCTTAACCAGAAGGTGGTAATCAGTGACGAAGAAATTACTCTGCGTCACATATTCCTTATCAAAGATCAGAAATGTAAATGAGTCAGTATAGTCCTGCAGTGTAAACCCTCCGAAGGGCTTGCCGTTTTTTGTCACTCCGCTGCGTGTTTCCGTGACAATTCCGGCGACACATACCTCCCTGTTGGCAAACTCATTCAGGTTCTGCAGGTCTGCCAGGGAGGCATTGCAGAAGGTATTTATCTCCAGCCTGTAATCATCCAGAGGATGTGAGGAGAGGTAAATGCCTATCACCTGTTTTTCCTTATTGAGTTTTTCAAGTTTGCTCCAGTCAGAGCACGGTGCCGGTTCTGGTTTTACCAGATCGAAACCTCCTATGTCGCCGAAGAGTGACTGCTGGTTACTGTTTCGCAGGTTCTTGACGTTGGTGCCGTAACGGATAAGGCTCTCGAGGAAACTTGATCCCTTGCCGTCAGCTGAGAAATACTGTGCCCTGGTTGTTCCGGGGAGACCGTCAAGGGCTCCTGCGACAACCATTGCTTCCAGCATCTTCTTATTAACAGTGTTGAGGTTTGACCTCTCTGCAAGGTTATAAATATCAGTAAAGGCACCTTCCTTTTCCCTCTCCTCAATAAGGTGCAGTACGGCATTCTCGCCCACACCCTTGATGGCGCCGAGGCCAAACCTGATATTTCCGTTCTTATTCACCGTAAACTGCAGGTCGCTCTCATTGACATCCGGTCCCAGCACCTCTATCCCCATGCGGCGGGTCTCCTCCATCATCACGGTTATCTTTTTTATGTCATTGATGTTGCGGCTCAGTACGGCAGCCATGAACTCTGCCGGATAGTTTGCCTTGAGATAACCGGTCTGGTAAGCAATAAGGGCATAACATGTGGAATGAGACTTGTTGAAGGCATATTCTGCAAATGCCTCCCAGTCTGACCATACCTTATTAATGATATGAAGCTCATAACCGTTTTTCTGGCATCCTTCTACAAACTGCACCTTCAGTTTGTCCATGATGTCTCTCTTCTTCTTGCCCATAGCCTTCCTGAGAGAGTCAGCCTGTCCTTTGGTGAATCCCGCCAGCTCCTGTGACAGAAGCATCACCTGCTCCTGGTAAACTGTTATCCCGTATGTCTCCTGCAGATATTTCTCCATTGCCGGAATCTCATACTTAAGGATCTCCCTGCCATGCTTGCGCTTGATATACTGCGGAATATATTCCATGGGCCCCGGGCGGTAGAGGGCATTCATGGCAACGAGATCGCCGAACTGGTTTGGTTTCAGCTCGCGCAGGTAACGTTTCATCCCCACAGATTCAAACTGGAAGACGCCTGTAGTCTCGGCGTTGCTAAAGAGTTCATATGTTTTCTTATCATCGAGCGGCAGGGTCTCCAGGTCAATGGTGATGCCCTTTGATTTTCTGATATTTTCAATGGCATCCTTCAGGATCGAGAGTGTCTTAAGCCCCAGGAAGTCCATTTTCAGAAGCCCAACCGACTCAACATAGTTGCCTTCATACTGTGTGACATACAGGTCAGTGTCTTTGGCAGTACATATGGGGATATATTCGTCGAGACGCTCTTTGCTTATAATTATTCCGCAGGCATGGACCCCTGTCTGACGGATACTCCCCTCGAGCACCTCAGCGTATTTAAGTGTCTGTGAGACAAGTGTTTCCTTTGAGACTCTCTCTTTAAGCAGTTCAGGCACCTCCTCGTATGCTGTTGCCAGTGTCATTCCGGGCTTATCAGGCACCAGTTTGGTGAGCCTGATAGCTTCCGGCAGCGGAAGCTTCTGTACCCTGGCCACATCCCTGATAGCCATTTTGGCGGCCATGGTGCCGAAAGTAATAATATGGGCAACCCTGTCATGTCCGTATTTGTCAACCACATACCTGAACACCTTTTCCCGGCCGTCTTCATCGAAGTCGATATCGATATCAGGCATGGAGATTCTGTCAGGATTGAGGAATCTCTCGAACAGGAGGTTATATTTTATCGGGTCGATGTCAGTAATACGAAGGCAGTAAGCTACAGCGCTACCCGCAGCAGAGCCTCTGCCGGGTCCGACCCAGACGCCCATCTCGCGGGCTGCCCTGAGAAAATCCTGGACAATGAGGAAGTAGCCGGGGAATCCCATATTCTTTATCACATCGAGTTCAAAATCGATGCGTGCCTGCAGTTCATCACCTATCTCTCCCCAGCGCATTGCTGCTCCCTCCATAGTCAGGTGGCGCAGGTAAGCATCCTTATCGGCAAAGCCGTCAGGGATTACAAACTCAGGCATGATGGGCTCGCAGCTCAGGGAATAGGCTTCTATCTTGGCAGCTACCTCAGAAGTGTTGCTGACAGCCTCAGTAAGATCGGGGAATATGGCAAGCATCTCTTCCTCGCTCTTGAGATACTCCTGCTTGGTATATCTCAGTCTCTTGGGATCATCAATGTCAGTGGCAGTGTTTATGCATATCAGCCGGTCGTGGGCTTCCGCCTCATCAGCCATCACAAAATGAACATCATTGGTGGCGATGATCTTCACATTATGTTTTGCCGCCAGCTCACGGTATGCAGCTACCACTCTCTGCTGCTGAGGAAATACGGTGCTGTCTGCCGTGGGGTCAGAAGTCTCATGCCTCTGAACCTCAAGGTAGTAGTCGTCACCAAAGATCTCTTTGTATGAGAGCAGCGCCTCTTCTGCGCCTTTAATGTTCCCGGTAAGGACCTCCTGTGCCGTCTCTCCTGCCAGGCAGGCAGATGAGGCTATCAGACCTTCATGGTGAAGACGGAGAAGCTCCTTGTCTATCCTCGGCTTATAGTAAAAACCTTTTATCCATGCCTGTGAGACAAGTTTTATAAGGTTACGGTAGCCATCTTTGTTTTTTGCAAGCAGAATAAGGTGATCGCCCGACCGGTCTTCACGCGAGGTCTTCTCCTCCATACTCCCACGGGCAACATATATCTCGCAACCAATTATCGGTTTGATACCGGCACTGCAGGCAGCGTCATGAAAGGCCTTTACGCCGAACATGTTGCCATGGTCAGTAATGGCAAGAGCCTCCATCCCCAGCTCTTTCGACCTGTTCATCAGAGCCTTGATCCCCGATGCACCGTCCAGAATGGAGTATTGAGTATGTACGTGCAGATGAATGAATGAGGACATTGATAAGGGATAATTTGAAAAATTGGTACCGCTGTTGTATGGAACAAAAGTAAAGAAAAGGAAGTTTTCCCTGCACTTTTTTTATTAACAGAGAATCCCTGATAACCTCCCGACGATAAATATTTTTGTTACATGGATTTATTATAATATCTTTGCACGCTCATATTAAAAAAACAAAGAATAATTTAAACCGTTTATTTAAATGTCAGTAAAGATCAGATTAGCTAGGAAAGGCCGCAAAAAGCAGGCTTTCTACCATGTAGTGGTAGCAGATAGCAGGTCGCCACGTGATGGCAGATTCATTGAGAAGATCGGGATTTATAACCCGATCACTGACCCGGCAACAATCGATATTAATTTCGAGAAAGCTTTGGGTTGGCTGCAGAAAGGCGCGCAACCTACAGAAACATGCAGGGCCATCCTCTCATATAAAGGGGTGCTCCTGAAGAAACACCTTCTTGACGGAGTCATAAAAGGTGCCTTTGATGAAGCAGAGGCCGAACGCCGCTTCAACGAATGGCTTAAGAACAAGGAAGAGCAGATAGAGGCCAAGAAGACAGGCCTTGAGAAGAAGGGTGAAGACACACGTCAGCAACGCCTTCAGGCTGAGACTGTTGTCAAGGAAAACAGGGCTGCCGAGTATGCAAAGAAACTTGCTGCCCTTGCTGCTCAGGCAGAAGCAGCAGCAAAAGCCATTGTTGCTGAAGAGGCTCCCGAAGCTGAAGAAGCAGAAGTGGCTGAGGAAGCTGTAGCAGAAACCGAAGCTCCTGTTGCTGAAGAAACGCCTGTTGCCGCTGAAACGCCTGTTGCTGCTGAAACGCCTGTTGCTGAAGAGGCTCCCGTAGCTGAAGAAGCAGAAGTGGCTGAGGAGCCCGTAGCAGAAACTGAAGCTCCTGTTGCTGAAGCTGAGACCCCTGTTGCAGAGGCAGAGGAGGAAAAAGCTGAAGAGACTGAAAAGCCTAAGGAATAATCTTGTACACTGCTGACGCCGTCACGTGAAAACCATAGGTGTAATCACGAAAACACACGGCTTTGAAGGAGCCGTAGTAGTAAGATCCCAAGGCGGAACAGCAGAACCGAAACCAGGAGAACCGGTATTCATCGTTATTGATGGATTGCCGGTTCCTTTTTTTACCCGCGAAGCATGGTCTCCCGCACCCGGCACACTCGTCATATCTTTCGATGACTACCTCACCACAGAGTCTGTGTCAGCTTTCAAAGGTTGTGAGGTCAGGGCCACAGATAACAGTAAAGCTGATGAAGCGCCCGGAGAACTCAAAGATTACATGTTAATTGACAGAGATTCATCATTCAGGGGCATAATCACCTCAGTGAAGGAGAGCCCGGGACAGATAATGGCCGAAGTCACCGGCACCAACGGGACTGTATTAATTCCCCTTCATCCTGACCTTATAATCTCAATAGACCACCGGAAGAAGATAATTGAGATGTCACTGCCGTCAGGACTGACTTCCGTTAACGACTGAAGATCCTATTTCTTTTCCTGCATGCAGCACTCGAAGGCATAGAGCGTCTTTCATACAGTAACGAACCATTAAATAAGCAAAGTCATGAAAAAACTATTGTCACTTGCAGCCGCCATGCTGCTTCTCTCTTCTGCCATAATAGCTCAGGAATCTTATTCCGAGACAAGGAACGTATCAGGATTCAGCCAGGTGAGCTTCGCCGTAGCAGGAGAAGTTTATATTTCACTCGGCCAGGGTTATAAGGTTGTTATCGAAGGTGACAAGGATGTTGTCAGCGATCTTATTACACGTGTCAGCGGCAAAGACCTGGAAATTAAACGCGACAAATGGTTCAGAACCGGAAATGACAAAGTGATAGTGCATATCACCATGCCCTCAATTGAAGGTATTGATATTTCAGGTTCGGGAAAGGTGACTGTTAATGACCCTGTCAGAGGCGGTGACTTTGAAATAGATATCAGCGGCAGCGGACGCGTTTACCTTAAGGATGTCACACTTGATGATGTAGAATGCAATATCTCAGGCTCAGGCAGCTTTATTGCCGAGGGCACCGGTTCAATGGGCTCCCTGGAAGTTAACATATCAGGTTCCGGCAACTTTAAGGGTGAGTCGGTCAAGGTGGGCAGTCTCGAGGCCAGCATTTCGGGAAGCGGCAGCTGCGACTGTTATGTCACTGAAATGCTCAGGGCATCCATATCAGGTAGCGGAAGCATCTACTACTCCGGCAATCCGAAGATAGATGCAGCCATCTCAGGCTCTGGCAAGATAAGGACGAAATAGCTAATTTCTCAGAATCTTAATCACACCGTTTGCAGATACACTGATGACCGACGAGGCGGAGAGCCTTGTACGGTCATCCTGTCTGTATAGGCATACATAGTCAACAGCGTTTATTATCTCCTCGCTGATGTCGTCATATACAGCGGGAGTATCTTCACCACTGATATTGGCAGAGGTTGAGATTATAGGTTTTCGGAAAGCATCAATAAGGCTATCACAGAAGGGTTCGGTGCATATTCTCACACCCACGGAACCGTCAGATGACGCTACGCCGTCAGCAAGGCTTCGCCCTTTATCATATACCACCGTCAGGGGCTTCTCACTCCACTCTGCCATCTGCAGGGCCACGTCAGGAGGGTTTTCAACGTACCTTGTAAGCATACCCACAGAGTTGACAAGCACAATCAGGCTCTTGCTGTCACTCCTTTTCTTGATGGAGAAGATCTTTTTGACAGCTTCATCGTTTGTTGCGTCACATCCCAGTCCCCAGACAGTGTCTGTGGGATAGAGAATTACGCCGCCTGCCCTCAATACTTTAAGCGCATTTATAATATCTTCGGAGAATTCACTTTTCATACCATTACATCATTGTCTCTCAGTGCATTATTGAGAGATGTCTTTTTGTCTGTTGACTCTTTTCTTATACCTATGATAAGTGCACAGGGCACGTTATAGGTACCTGAAGGATATTCGCGGGGATAGGTGCCGGGTATTACCACGCTCCGCGGAGGGACATATCCGCGGTATTCAACAGGCTGTGATCCCGTGACATCTATCACTTTTGTTGTTCCGGTTATCACTACATTGGCGCCTATTACTGCTTCGGCACATATGCGGGCGCCTTCAACTATCACTGCCCTTGATCCTACAAAGCAGTTATCTTCCACCACCACCGGGGCAGCCTGCACCGGTTCAAGCACGCCACCAATGCCTGCGCCCCCGCTCAGATGAACATTCTTTCCAATCTGTGCACAGGAGCCTACCGTGGCCCACGTGTCAATCATGCTCCCTTCTTCAATACGGGCACCGATATTTATGAATGAGGGCATTAATATCACCCCCCTGGCAATATACGCACCGTAACGCGCTACCGCATGAGGCACCACCCTGACACCCAGCTCTCTGTAATTGTGTTTTAAATCTATCTTGTCATGAAACTCGAGCGGGCCGGCGGTTGTTGTCTTCATCTCACGCATGGGGAAGTAAAGTATCACAGCCTTTTTTATCCACTCATTGACCACCCATTTATCATCTACAGGTTCTGCCACTCTCACCGTGCCTTTGTCAAGGGCTTCTATCACCTCTTCAACAGCACGCCGCGTAGCAGCATCATTAATCTTTTCACGCTGCTCCCATGCTTCTTCTATAAGCTCTTTCCCGAAACTCATATTGTCTTCAAAATTAGTGAATGTTA
>JAQBHM010000069.1:0-9288 GCA_032127795.1 Bacteroidales bacterium
TATTGTTAACCTGAATCACTAATATTTATCCCTATCATAATTATAAACTGGATAAGAAAAAGCATCTGAAATATAACACATAGTAGTTGCAACAGGTGTCAAACCTGAGTTTCATAATTTTGACCTCTGCGACAGGAAAAGACTGGAAGATTTCTGCGTCAGGACAGGTAAGATTGATGCTATTGTGCATTTTGCAGCTTACAAGGCTGTAGGTGAGTCAGTAGATAAGCCCCTTGAATATTACAGAAACAACCTCGTCTCCCTGATGAATCTTCTGGAGATGATGAAGCAATATGAGATACCTGCCCTGGTTTTCTCCTCATCATGTACCGTCTACGGGCAGCCCGACAAGCTTCCTGTAACAGAAGAATCACCGGTGAAGGAGGCAGAATCACCGTACGGTTATACCAAACAGACAGGGGAGATCATCATACGTGATACCATGGCAGCCATATCATCACTGAAGGCTGTCTCCCTGCGTTACTTCAACCCTATAGGGGCACATCCTTCGGCCATGATCGGAGAACTGCCACGCGGCATACCTGAAAACCTGGTGCCTTATATCACCCAGACAGCAATAGGACTGCGCGATGAGCTGAGAGTGTTCGGTAATGATTATGATACTCCTGACGGATCATGTATCCGCGATTACCTCCATGTGGTTGACCTGGCAAAGGCACATGCAGTGGCTCTTGAAAGGATGCTGGAAGGGGAGAACAAAAGTAACTACGAAGTCTTTAACCTGGGAACAGGATCCGGCGTATCAGTACTTGATGCTATAAGTTCATTCGAGCGTGTATCGGGCGTTAAGGTCAGATATACTATTACCGGAAGAAGAGCGGGAGATATTGAAAAGATATGGGCAGACCCCTCGCTGGCAAACAGAGAACTGGGATGGAAAACCGTCAGCACCCTTGATCAGGCTATGGAGACAGCATGGCAATGGGAGAAAAAAATAAGAAACAAATAACTGTATGAAAAGAACTGTTCTCATAACCGGCGGGGCCGGATTCATAGGCTCTCATGTCGTAAGGCTGTTTGTGAAAAAATACCCCGAATACAGGATAGTAAATGCTGACAAGCTGACCTATGCCGGAAATCTCGGAAATCTTACTGACATTGAGAGAGAGCCAAACTACCTCTTTCGGAAAATTGATATCGTTGACAAACAGGCTGTTAATGATCTCTTCAGTGAGTTTCTATTTGACGGCGTGATACATTTTGCCGCTGAGTCACATGTTGACAGATCAATCACTTCGCCTGATGAGTTTATATATACCAACATTATCGGCACGGTCAATCTTCTAACGGCCTTTCGTGATAGCCGGCCTCTTAATGAAGCAAGAAAGATCTTTTACCATATCTCTACCGATGAGGTCTACGGTTCACTGGAGCACGGCGGATTCTTTACCGAGGAAACGCCTTATGACCCCCGCAGTCCCTATTCAGCCTCAAAAGCCAGTTCGGACCATATGGTAAGAGCTTTCGGCAATACATATAAACTGCCCTGGGTAATCTCCAACTGTTCCAACAATTACGGCCCGAACCAGTTTCCTGAAAAGCTTATACCTCTTACTATCAATAATATAAAAACCGGAATGCCTATTCCTGTTTACGGAAAGGGAGAGAACATCCGCGACTGGCTCTATGTTGAGGATCATGCTTCGGCAATTGACATCATCTTCCATAAGGGTGTTGAAGGTCAGACATACAATGTAGGTGGTGACAATGAATGGCAGAACATAGATCTTGTACGCCTGCTGTGCAGCATCATGGATGAAAAGCTCGGTCGTTCCCAGGGAAGCTCTGAAACACTGATAACTTATGTGACTGACAGGGCAGGACATGACCTCAGGTATGCAATTGACAGCAGCAAGCTACAGCAGGAGCTGCAATGGAGACCTTCAGTGACTTTCGAGGAAGGATTGAAGCGTACGGTAGAGTGGTACCTTGGAAATGAAGAATGGCTTGAGAAGATTATCTCAGGTGATTATGCCAGATACTACGAGGAGATGTACGGCAAAAGATAATTTTATTTTTTGCCTGTCCGTTTTAGTCTTGTTATCAGCTCATCACCCAATTCAGACTTGATCCTGATATGATCAAGGATCGCAAGTACAACCGGGTTCTTTTCGAAATCACCTCTTACCTGTTCAAAATCAAGTCTTTTGACCTCATCATCACCGTCAATGCCGAATCCCGTCATTGATGAAAGGGTAAATTCCTTGCGGGCGTCTTCGTACAGCATATTGTCAAGTTCCACCACGCTTTTCTTCCATCTTTCCACTATGCCAATTATGTCCTCAGCTGTCAGTAGTTCATTTGGTTTTCCTGTCTCTTCGGGAAGCCTGTTGTAGATCCACTCCCATTCGAGCGAATAATATTGTTTATGCATAGTCTCAAAGCCCTTGTTGATGGCTTCGGCATTTTTCATTTCGCCCTTTTCTATTGATGACAGAAGCTCCTCTATCCTGTTCATCGGGGCTATCAGCCCTGCCATGTCAACCCAGTCGCCTATGCCTCCTGCGGGTTCAGGGATCATTCTCTTACGAATCTCGTTGTCTGAACTGAATTCCATCCCTTCAAGCCTCTTGATGACAGAGTTACCTATGAATTTATTGATGCCGGTCTGATATAGCATTATGCCCCTCACCACTGCCGAAGGTTTCATCTTCATCTTCTCATAAGATACGTACTGATCACTATCAGGCTTTTGATTTTTAAGCTGGATCAGGAGGTCTCTTCCGCGCATCATTTTGCCAACGGTGAAAGGGCTCAGCAGGTTGAAGTTTATCTGGTCGAGTTTTTTAGGGTCTTTACGGGCGTCTCTTTTAGGCCATTTCTGGGCGTCACGGATGGTTCCCACACTACGCAGGTTGATGCCTGGGATGAGGTGTGACTCATAGTTCACCTCTGCCAGGTACGAAAAGGGGAATTGAGTGGTATCCACATTATGATAATGGCGTCCGACCACAAGCGTAAAGGGTCCTATGCGTGATGGCCACAGCACATATGAATCACTGGTGGTCTTGGATCCTCTCTCCATGATCCCCTGGTGTATCGGACCCAGCTTGTACATGTGGCTGCTCTGGTTTGATCCGCTGCCGGCATTCATAAAGGAGAACATGCCTGCAATAAGCAGTGTCGACTTATGGTGTGTCACTGTATAGGGTCCGCCGAAGATAGAGCATGCTTCGCCGTGATAACCTCCGCAGTTCGAGAAGAAGAGCGAGTTCTCCGCCGAATACTGTTTTGCCAGCGTGCACCCCTGTCCTATGAAGCACTTGTCAATGATGGCAGCATCAGTGACCTTTGATCCTGAGCATATTATAAAGTGATCCATGATCACATCATTGCCGATATAGACCGGGTCTTTGAATGAGCTGTTGACAGATCCCTCAGCCAGTCTCGAGACATCTTCGATGATGGCTCCGTTACCTATGCGAACATTTTTTATGGTACCGCATCCGGCGATATGTGATCCTGATCCTATCTCGCCACGGTCAGAAATGACACTATTTGTATATTCTTCTATAAGCTTCTCTATCATCTCAATGGCTTCAGGCCTGTGCCTGTAAAGCGTGATGATATATGCCATGTGGGAGGTCAGACGGTCCCAGATTGGGACTTCCCTTCCCCCTGTTTCATTGAGTACAGCCACCCGGGTTCCGTTACCGAAGGCGGTTCGTCCTTCGGTTGAGATATGACCGCAGTTTCTTATCACCACCCCCTCAGCGATGTCATAATTTGCAATAAAGCCGGTGATATCTGCAATGGTGACATTATCACCCACTGTGCAGTTATGAATATGGGCATTGCTTATGCCGTGCAGCAGCGGCAGTCCGCATCTCTCACGGGCCACGCCGTTAAAGAGTCCCAACCTCACCGTTCCTGAGAATGTGACATTGCGCATCCGTTCCGCATTGAAGGGCTCCCTGACAAACACACTCTCCCATGAACCACTGCGGCATCCGGCAGCTTCAAGGCCCCTTATTTCTCCTATGCTTAGGTTTCTGTATCCGTCAGCCATATTATTCCTCTTTGGTTATTCGACTGTCACAGACTTTGCCAGGTTCCTGGGCTGATCAACATCACAGCCACGCAACACGGCAATGTGGTATGAAAGAAGCTGCAGGGGTACCACCGCCACCACAGGTGCAAACACGGTAATGGTATCGGGCACCTCCAGCACATGGTCGGCCAGCTTGCTTATCACAGTGTCTCCTTCGGTGACTATTGCAATGACCTTTCCCTTTCTTGCTTTTACCTCCATTATGTTACTGACAATCTTGTCATAAGAGTTCTCCTGGTTGGCCACAACCACCACCGGCATATTCTCATCTATCAGCGCTATGGGACCGTGTTTCATCTCGGCAGCAGGGTATCCCTCCGCATGGATATAAGATATCTCCTTGAGCTTCAGGGCACCTTCAAGAGCCACAGGAAACTGCAATCCTCTGCCGAGGTATATTGCGTTTGTGGTTGACTGGTAGATCTTTGCCAGGGCCAGGGCCTGATCATTTACCTCAAGAGCCTTCTTAACCTTGTCAGGCAGGGCTATGAGATCATTTATGAGTCCGCGGTAACGGGCCTCGTCTATCAGTCCTTTGCGGTAGCCTATCTCAAAGGCAATCATAGCGAGCGTAACTACCTGTGTTGTAAATGCCTTAGTGGATGCTACTCCTATCTCAGGGCCGGCATGGGTATACACCCCTCCGTTGGTCTCACGAGGTATGCTTGAGCCTACCACATTGCATATTCCCAGAACGAGCGCTCCGCGCTCTTTGGCAAGCTTTACGGCAGCAAGGGTGTCAGCTGTCTCGCCGCTCTGGCTTATTGCCAGCACAATATCTCCTTTTTTTATTATCGGGTCCCTGTAGCGGAACTCAGAGGCATACTCCACCTCAACAGGTATCCGGCAGTATTCCTCCAGTATATATTCTCCCACAAGACCGGCATGCCACGAGGTGCCGCATGCCACAATGAGTATCCTGTCAGCAGTGGCCATCGTGTCAATTACCTTATGCAGTCCGCCAAGCATCAATCCTGCCTGATTCGGCAGCACCCTTCCCCGGAAGGTATCATGTATCGCCTTCGGCTGCTCAAAGATCTCTTTCAGCATAAAATGAGGAAAACCTTCCTTGTCAATCTCGCCTAATTTGAGATCAACCTCCTTAACCTCCGGCTCTATTGATTTATTGCGTATCCCCTTGAGAACCATCTCATCCCTGCTGATCACAGCGAGGTCATCATCATTCAGGTAGATTACCCTCTGTGTATGTTCAACAATGGGTGTGGCATCCGAAGCTATGAAGTTCTCGCCGTCACCTACACCGATAACCAATGGAGAGCCCTTCCTGGCTGCAAACATCTTTCCGGGCTCATTGCGGCAGAAAATGGCAAGGCCGTAGGTGCCCTCCACCTTATTAAGGGCCAGGGTGATAGCCTGTTCTGCTGAGAGGTCTCCTTCAAGGTAGAGATGTTCCATGAGGTTTGCCAGCACCTCCGTGTCTGTCTGACTGGTAAAGGTGACATTACGTCCCTCAAGGTGATGCTTGATACGTGCATAATTCTCTATAATACCGTTATGCACAACCACAAAATGCCCCCTGCAGGATACCTGCGGATGGGCATTTATCTCATTCGGTTCACCGTGTGTAGCCCAACGTGTGTGACCCATGGCCATGGTGCCATTGATATCAGACCCGCTGACCATCTCCTCAAGATCACGCACCCTGCCTACACATTTGAAGACATGGGTCTCCTTGCCGTCATTTATAGCTATGCCTGCAGAGTCATACCCTCTGTACTCCAGTCTCTTCAGACCATTGATGACGATATCTCTGGCAGGGCGTGATCCTATGTAGCCAACAATTCCGCACATAGAATATCAATTAAGGTTATATCTAAAGACGATCAATAGACCGTATACGCAAACTCAAACCTTATGGTAGGATTATTCCCGTTAGCCTTAAGAATTACATTCTTGTCAACCGATGAAGGGTAATACATCTCCACAGACGGATCTTCTATCTCCCCGTCAATATACTGCTGGACAAAGGAGGTGATGTTAAATACATAATTATCATCCTGAGTGTAATAGGTGCCGTCCATAAAAGACAAATCATGTGCCAGGTCAGGAAGCGAAATGAGCTTTCCTGCCCTGTCCCTGTACCTGAGGTAGATCTGTGTAGGAAGATTTTTTTCAACATAATTCTCACCGTCGAGATGAACCGGGATAAACAGTCTAGCCTTGTTTACTGCCAGGCGCGGAATGTTCCTGAATGATTCAAGTGACGGCAGGTCAAAGCGCGGATAAACTCCGTCATAAATCTGTAAATAAACTGCTGTATCACGGAACATATCATTTATATGCACTATCTGCTTGTCCGGATCTGCTGCGGAATGATCATGAAGAAACCTGTTGTAGTTCACCGCACGGTCTGTGGCAAGGAAAGAGTAAGTACGTGCCACATTGCCTGTGTCATGATATGAAACCGTCAGCATCACAGGGTTATCTACCGTGTTCATGGTTATCAGAATCGGATCTGCCACACTCCTGATACCTACATAAAGCCCCTTGAAAAATTCCTTGTAGAAGTCTGTGGGAGGATAAAACTTTGAAGTGTCACGGAAGAGATACTCACCTACCCAATTTGCAAGGGTCACCCTGTAGCTTGTGTCAGCTTTGAGTGGTGGCAGCAGATATTCCCCGAGAAACTTAATTGTATCAGGATTCTGCGTTGAGTAGTAATCAACTGAATCCAGCAGCAGCGTTCCGGTCTCATAAAGTCTCATGAAATGCATGCCGGCAGTGTCACCTGTGACAGATGCTGCATTGAAGTACAATGATACCGAGTCAATGAAAAATTCCTGCTTTGGCCATGCGGAAATTATCCTCAGCTGAGTGACGAAATCACAGTTTGTATTTCCGAAGTAGGAGTCTGAGATCCTGCCGGCAACCATGGTAGGATCATTTGCAGTGATTGAAGAATCATCATACATGGTGTAAGCCCTTACACCAATGGTGTCTGTTGAATACATCGCCATAAAGTCACTGTCAGGAAGCAGACCGATCCCTATCTTCGAAGGATCGTTCGAGCAGGAGCCCGTGATCATTGTAAGTGCCAGCAGAAGCGGTAATATGTTTTTTGATAACCCGGCTGTAACAGCATTACGGTTATTGTCTTTCTTTCTAAAGCAGAATCTTGTCATAAAAGTCATTATACGCATCAATATAACCTTCCTCTCCCTGGTAATCCAGGAGAGGCTTATCAACCCCGGCGAGGTATTTCCTCACCCCCTCATCAATTGAATCACACCCAATAATAATTCCGTCAGAATTCTCTGCCGCCAGTTTTGTCATGCTAAGAAAATCAGCACTCCCTCTGATACTCTGAAGGGAGTTCTTATCGATCCCGTCAGCTTCAAGCTTATCTGCCAACGAAGATCTTAACGGCGTTTTAAATCCGTTATTGTAAACTGAATAAATTGCCTTTAACTTATTGAAAACCGGGTCATCGGAATAAAGCTTCCTCAGGTAAAGCGGCACCAGTGATGCAAGCCATCCGTGGCAATGAACAATATCAGGGCTCCATCGCAGTTTTTTCACTGTTTCTATGACTCCCCGTGCAAAGAACATAGCCCTCTCATCATTGTCTTCATACTCGTTCCCCGATGCATCCGACACAGAATGCTTACGCTGGAAATAGTCATCGTTGTCAATAAAATATACCTGCATGCGGGCTGACTGAATAGAGGCTACCTTAATAATGAGCGGATGGTCCGTGTCATCAATGATGAGGTTCATGCCGGAAAGACGAATCACTTCATGCAGCTGGTTCCTTCTTTCATTGATAGAACCATACCTCGGCATGAATGTGCGAATCTCTTTCCCCCTCTCCTGAATGCCTTGCGGCAGATCACGGCTGATCTTTGAAAGCTTAGTCTCACCAAGATAGGGCATGATCTCCTGTGAAACAAACAATACCCTCTTGCTCTCCATTAAAACCTCCCGATGTACCTGTTTATAAATGCAAAGTGCAAAGATAATAAAAAAAATGCAATTACTTTCCAAGCTGTATTTCAGCTAAATCCTGACAAAATGAAGTTATTTTTGCAGATCCACGGACCAGTCTCTTTATTTATTTTGCATTAATTTAATCCGTGATTGTATTTAATAAGAAATAACATGAATGTTTTCAGCAAAATCAGCGAACTCTCAGTTTATTATGAGAAAAACGCAACCTCAGCTCCGGGATTTGTCCCTACCATGGGAGCCTTGCATGACGGACATCTGACGCTGGTGGAGGCTGCAAAAAAAAGATGCCCGACAGTTGTTGTAAGTATATTCGTGAACCCTACTCAGTTCAATGATCCCAATGATCTGCGGAAATATCCCCGCACACCTGAAGAGGACATACTTTTGCTATCAAAGGTGATGAAGCCTGCAGATATTGTTTTTACTCCGTCAGTTGAAGAAATATATCCTGTACCGGATACCCGGGTGTTTGACTTCGGCCAGCTGGAAAAGACCATGGAAGGTCTTAGCAGGCCCGGTCATTTCAACGGCGTGGCCCAGGTCGTAAGCAGACTTTTTGATATTATAAGACCCTCCGTGGCCTTCTTCGGCCAGAAGGATTTCCAGCAGCTTGCTGTCATCAGGGAACTTGCAAGAAGAGAATACCCCGGAATAGAGATAGTCTCCTGCCCTGTCATCCGTGAAAGTGACGGACTTGCCATGAGCAGCCGCAACAGACGGCTGCTGCCGGAGCACCGCCGCCGGGCAGGAGAAATTTACCGCACCCTGAGAGAGGCTTCTGATATGGCCACTGATCATGAAATTGATGAAATTAAGAAGTTCGTCTTCACAGAGATTGGTAAAATACCGGGGTTCAGGATCGAATATTTTGAAATAGTTGATGATGTTGCACTGATTCCGCTGGAATCAAGGATGCTGGCTTCCCCTGAAGCACGTTACTATGGGTGTATCGCTCTCTTCGCAGGAGAAATCAGACTGATAGATAACCTGGCATTCAGGTTGTGGTAAACAAAAGGTTATATATCTTTGTATTCTAATTATGACCTTTCATCTTTAAAAAATGATTGTTGAAGTACTCAAATCGAAAATCCATAATGTTACCGTCACCGGTGCAAATCTGAATTATATAGGTAGCGTGACCATTGATGAAGACCTGATGGAGGCCTCCAATATAATTGAAAATGAAAAGGTTCAGGTTGTGAACCACAATAACGGCGACAGGCTTGATACCTACGTGATCAAAGGCG
>JAQBHM010000070.1:0-16598 GCA_032127795.1 Bacteroidales bacterium
TCAGACACCGTATATTCCGGGAAACTCTTCACTTCTGAAGGCTCCCCATTTTTCTCTTATCTCCTCAATTATCTTCCTTATCTCTTCCACATCAAGGGAGGTCAGGAGCCTGAGTCTTGTCTCCCTGAAGTTGGGAAGACCCTTGAAGTAGTTGGAAAAGTGTCTTCGCATCTCAAGGATTGCGGATTTACCTTGTTTGTGTTCAAGCGATTTATCAAGATGCAGAAGGGCAAGATCAGCTTTTTCTTCTACCGTTGGTTCCGGCAATAGATCGCCGGTATCAAGGAAGTGCCGTATCTCCCTGAAGATCCAGGGTTTTCCGAAAGTAGCTCTGCCGATCATTATGCCGTCAACCCCGTACCTGTCAAACATGTCCCTGGCACGCAGGGGACCGTTTACATCACCGTTGCCGATTATCGGAATTTTGATCCTGGGGTTGTTTTTCACCTCCCCTATGAGTGTCCAGTCAGCTTCACCACGGTATAACTGAGCTCTTGTTCTGCCGTGTATTGTAAGGCCTGCGATGCCTGTATCCTGAAGCCTCTCCGCAAGATCAACAATTATTTTGCTGTTTTCATCCCACCCCAGGCGGGTCTTTACTGTGACCGGTATATTCACCGCTTTGACAATTGAAGAGGTCATTTCAATCATCAGCGGGATATTCTGGAGCATACCGGCGCCGGCCCCCCTAGCTGCTATCTTGCGCACCGGGCATCCGTAATTGATATCGATCACGTCAGGGCATGCTTCACTGGCTCTGAGGGCTGCTTCGACCATTGAAGCTGTAATATGACCGTAGAGTTGTATCCCTATGGGTCTCTCGTAATCAAACAGATCAAGCTTTTTAACACTGCTTTTACCATCTCTGATAAGACCGTCGGAAGAAATAAACTCCGTATACATAAAATCAGCACCGAACATCTTGCAGATATACCTGAAAGAAGGATCGGTTATATCCTCCATCGGTGCAAGAAAAAGAGGCCTGTCCCTTAATATGGTATTTCCAAGTTTCACGAAGTAAACAGTAAGTCAGTACAACAGCAAAAATTGAGGGATTACACCTCAAATAGGGTGGGTGACTTGCCCTGGGAGACTTCATTTTTTCTGAAGACATAAACCAGGCCGTATTTTTCAGCTCTGATCCGTCTCTGATCCTCAGGCAAGGCTGTAAATTTTGTTTCTACCTCGTTCCAGATTGAAGTGATAAGTTCATCGGCTTCACGCCTCATTTCGGCTGTTTGACTGATACAGTCTGCAACTCTCCTGTCTAAAGTTTTGTGCATATTGCGCGCCTCCAGGAACTTCTCATACCGTACTTTCACAACTGCAATGGAAGGGTTTGTGACAGGTGAGTGACCTTTTCTTATCCTGTACTCTTCACCGTCGATTATCCTTCTGCCCCAGGCTACAAGTTCATTTTCAGTTGAAAGAGACGGAATCAGGTTATCTTCTGTGGCTAACCCGTAAAATGATCTTGTCTCAGCCGGCAGTTCACCCCTGGCAACAGCCATGTTCATAACTCTCAGAAAGTGAGTGAGGTAAAGCCTGGCCTTCTGGGCCACTTCACGGTTTACCTTGCTTTTATCCATCTGATTATTTAGCGTCTGACGCTGATGGCTTATGCTGTTCTCAAAGACTGGAAGAAGCCCCTGCAGCCTGACCAGTGTCTTCATTGAGAAGGCCAGGTTGAACGGTGGTGTGTCTTTTCCTATTTCAAGAGCTCTCTTCATTGCTCTCAGTCTTGCAGAATCGGTGTTGGGAAGTCGTCGGTAGGGCATACAGAATTAATCTTTAATGGGGTATCAAATGCGAATGTACATTCTAAATGGCAACTTTCAACACTCTTCGCAATTAAAATATGTTGATAACCTGAAAAATATCAACAGTACTTATTACTTTAGTGATCTTAATAACAAAAACAGAGCTGACAAAATGTTTGAACGTGAAGTTTACATCAACCGCAGGCAAAAGCTTGCTGCTGAACTAAAAAGTGGGATAGGACTTTTTATTGGCAATGTTGAATCGCCGATGAATTATCCGGGCAACACATATCACTGGAGGCAGGACAGTGATTTCCTCTACTTTTTCGGACTTGATATTCCCGGTCTGACAGGAGTTATTGATTTTGATACTCGCGAGGAATATGTTTTCGGCAATGATTTTGACATTGATGATATCATCTGGATGGGTCCTCAGCCAACAATAGGATCACTGGCAGCGAGTATCGGAGTCAGTAAGACACAGCCTGAGGCAGAGCTGAAAGAGTTTCTCGGGAATGCCCACAAGGGAGGCCGTAAAATTCATTTTCTGCCTCCTTACAGGGCAGAGACAAAGATGACCCTGGGTGCCCTGCTGCATGAGAATCCATGCCAGATGCGAAGTAACGCCTCAGAAGAGCTTATTAAGGGAGTCGTTGCTTTGAGGTCAGTGAAAGAGGAATGTGAGATAGCAGAAATTGAAAAGGCAGCTGACATAGCATGTGAGATGCAAACCACAGCTATGCGCATGTGTAAGCCAGGTGTTTCTGAAAGAGAGATTTTTGGAGCCCTGGAGGGTATTGCCTGGGCTAAGGGAAACGGTCCTTCATTTCCCATAATTCTGAGCATCGACGGTCAGACCCTCCATAACCATTCACATGACAACATTCTGAAGGGAGGAAGAATGATGGTTACTGACTGCGGTGCAGAGTCACTTTTGCATTATGCGGCGGACCTGACCCGCACCACCCCCGTAGGTGGGCGTTTCAGCCAGCGCCAGAAGGAGATCTATGAGATTGTTCTGAGAGCCAATATGGAATCCATTAAACTTGCAAAACCAGGCATGTCAAACAGGGATCTTCACCTTAATGCATGTCGCGTTATTGCCTCCGGTCTTAAGGAGCTCGGACTGATGAAGGGAGACCCTGTGGAAGCGGTAGCCGCAGGAGCACATGCCCTTTTCATGCCCCACGGTCTTGGCCATATGATGGGCCTCGATGTTCATGACATGGAGAGTCTTGGGGAGAACTTCGTGGGCTATAATGATACTGTCAGGCGCAGCACACAGTTCGGCCTGGCATTTCTCCGTTTTGCCCTTCCATACAAGCCCGGACATGTTTTCACGGTAGAACCGGGGATCTACTTCATCCCCGAGTTGTTGGAGATGTGGAAGGCAGAAGGGAAGTTCACCCAGTTCATCAATTATGAAAAGGCGGAGGGATATCTTGATTTCGGGGGGATCAGAATAGAGGATGACATGCTGATCACCACAGACGGAAGCAGGCCACTGGGCAGTACAGCAGCCAAAACTGTAAAGGAAATAGAAGAGATCTGTCTTTAGAAAGTAATATATCTCTTTTTAAGGGAGGTTACTTCCTGGCTGGTGCAGGAAACACTGCAAGGCTTTCATGGCCTTCAGCATCAACCGACTGCACTGCGAAAAAGTAATTGTCTTTTGAGTAGGGGAGTGTAACAGATGTTTCGTCTGTCCAAATTTTTCTTTCCCAGACCGGCTGATAAGTCTCACGCATAAGAACATAGTACCCGGCAGGTTTTTTCCCCGCAGCCGGGGGGTCCCACCTCAGAGAGGTGGAGTTTGTAAGACCAGCAACAATTATTTTTACATTTTCCGGTGAGGACGGGGCCAGTGCCATATTGGCTACCGAAGCCAGGTTAATACCGGTATTTTTCCTTACATATTCACAGTCAACATATTCAGGCGTGTCTCCGAAATGATGACCATCAACAACCCTGGTAGTCTGGTGCGTCCTGTCATAGTTTTCATTGAACTCGGTAATCCTTACTGCCGTATAGCCCAGCTGACAGTATGGTGTGTGATCGCCTCCGCGACCGAACCGGTCATTACGGTAAACCAGGGTAACGGTCATCTGATCAACGTATCTTTCACCAACTTCCTTAATATATCTGGCAAGCTGCCTGGCTCTGCTGTCATTCTCACCTGAAGTGGATTTTCTCAGTGCTGCCATGGCTTCTGTTTCCAGGGCAGGCACACCCTCACTGAATACCCTGACCTTCATGTTGTCATTGAGGAGTGTCCCGCTTGATCCGCTGTTACCGATCATGTCATTATTGATCATGGCAATGATATTCCAGTTCTCCTCCTTTGCCTTTCCTGCCATAAATCTGGCACCGAGAAGTCCGTGCTCCTCTCCTGAGACAGCTGTGAATACTATGGTGGCAGGGAATTGTCGTGATGACATTATTCTTACCATCTCGAGGAGTGCTGCAATACCTGATCCGTCATCATTGGCTCCGGGGGCATATCCCGTGCTGTCACTGTCTCCCTCAATCCGGGTGTCAAAGTGGGCACTTATAACAATGATGCGGTCATCAGAAGGGTCAGTCCCCCTGAGTGTGGCAACTACATTCTTCAGACTGACCTGGTGAGGTATTCTGGCCCCGTTGCCCCCAACAGTATAATCAACATATTCAACACTTAACCGTCCTCCTGACTGTTTAATATTACTGCTGAACCGGTCATAGAGATATTTCCATGCAGCACCGATACCATACCCGGACTGATCCTGGGAGCTCAGATTCTGCCTTGTATGGAAACTGACAAGGGAACGTATATAACCCTCAATATTATCACGTGAGATTTCTGAAACCATCTCCTGGATAAGCGGATCCTGTTTGACAATTGTCTGTGCAGAGAGGCCCTGACAGGCGATAACCGAAAGAATGACATAAAGAAATAACTGTTTCATAATCAATGAAATATTAGGAGGTCAGTAATAAATCTGAAAATCAGTATGCTTTATAATACTCCCTGTTGAGTCTGGCTATATTGGTCAGCTTGATCTGTTTAGGGCATCTGGCTTCGCAGGCGCCTGTATTTGAGCAGTTGCCAAAACCCTGCCTGTCCATTTCTGATATCATGGCCATTGCTCTCTCTTTTCCCTCTATCTTACCCTGGGGAAGCAATGCAAACTGTGATATTTTGGCAGACACGAATAACATGGCTGATGCATTTTTACAGGCTGCAACACATGCCCCGCATCCTATGCATACTGCTGAATCAAAGGCCTCATCGCTGTTCTTCTTCTTTACCAATATCGCGTTTGCTTCGGATGCTGACCCAACAGTGACTGAGATGTAGCCACCCGCAACCTGTATTTTGTCAAAGGCGCTGCGGTCAACGATAAGGTCTTTAATTACCGGGAAAGGTTTTGCTCTCCAGGGTTCGATGACTATTGTAGTGCCGTCTTTGAAATGTCTCATCGAGAGGTGACAGGTCGTCAGCCCCGGAACAGGACCATGGGGATAACCGTTGATAAACATCCCGCAGCTGCCGCATATGCCCTCACGGCAGTCATGGTCAAAAGCAACAGGCTCCTTATTGTCTTCTGCAAGTTTCTTGTTCAGAGCATCAAGCATCTCAAGAAATGACATATCAGGGGAGACATTATCAATATCATACAATGCAAAGGACCCTTTTGTCTTCGCATTTTTCTGTCTCCATATTTTCAGTTTAAGCTTCATATCTGGAAAAATTAAATTCGTTGGTTATTTATAGCTTCTCTCCTTGAGTTCGACAAACTCGAATTTAAGCGGCTCTTTGTTCAGTATGGGCTGATTGTCACCGTTATATTCCCAGGCTGCTACATATGAATATTCAGCATCGTTTCTCTTTGCCTCGCCCTCATCTGTCTGGCTCTCCTCACGGAAATGAGCACCGCATGATTCCTTCCTGTTAAGAGCATCGGTGATCATCAGGTGGGCCAGCTCGAAGAAATCTGCAACCCTGCCTGCCTTCTCCAGCTCCTGGTTCAGATCGGCTCCCTCACCGGGAACGATCAGGTCACTCCAGAACTCTTTCTTAAGATCAGCAACCAGCGTCAGGGCTTTTTTCAGCCCTTCCTCATTGCGAGTCATCCCGCAGTAGTCCCACATTATTTTCCCGAGTCGTTTATGAAAGCTTGCTGCCGGGTGTTTTCCCCTTATTGAAAGCAGTTTTTCAGTTCTCTCTTTTGCCTCTTTTTCAGCAACATCGAACTCGGCAGCTGTGGTGGGGATCCTTGGTGTCCGGATCTCACCGGCCAGGTAGTTGCTTATAGTATAGGGAATAATAAAATATCCGTCGCCGGCGGTCTGCATCAGCGAACTGGCTCCGAGCCTGTTGGCGCCATGGTCTGAGAAATTGGCTTCGCCGATAGCGAAGAGGCCCGGCACCGTGGTCATTAATTCATAGTCTACCCACAGGCCCCCCATGGTATAGTGACCTGCCGGATAAATACGCATGGGTTCATCATAGGGATTCATCCCGGTAATGGCGCTGTACATCTCGAAGAGGTTACCATACTTGTTCTCAATGGCTTTTTTACCCTGTTTTTTAATAGCATCGCGGAAGTCCAGATTAACGGCAAGGCCTGTCTCACCTACCCCATATCCGGTATCACATCTCTCCTTGGCAGCCCGGGAGGCCACATCGCGAGGCACGAGATTGCCGAATGTAGGATAGCGCCGTTCAAGGTAATAGTCTCTTTCCTCTTCCGGTATGTCATTCGCCTTGCGCTTGTCTCCCTTGGTTTTCGGTACCCAAATACGCCCGTCATTACGCAGCGATTCAGACATGAGTGTCAGCTTGCTCTGGAATTCATTCAGCTGCGGTATGCTCGTTGGATGTATCTGGACAAAACTGGGATTGGCAAAGGCAGCCCCTTTCCTGAATGCTTTCCATGCTGCTGAGGCATTCGAGTTTACAGCCAGTGTAGAGAGGTAATAAATGGTGCCGTAACCTCCCGTAGCCAGAACTACAGCATGAGCTGAATGTCTTTCCATCTCCCCGGTCAGCAGGTTGCGGACAACTATTCCCCTGGCCTTGCCCTCAATTACAACAAGGTCAACCATCTCTCTGCGCGGGAACATCGTAACGGTGCCTGTCTTTATCTGCCTGTTCAGCGACGAGTATGCACCCAGGAGACACTGCTGACCCGTCTGTCCCTTTGCATAGAAGGTACGTGACACCTGTACTCCTCCGAATGACCTGTTGTCAAGAGTGCCGCCGTATTCGCGGGCAAATGGCACTCCGAGAGCAGTATAATGGTCTATGATCTGGTTACTGACCTCGGCAATACGGTAAACGTTTGCCTCGCGTGCCCTGAAATCACCTCCCTTAATCATATCGTAAAAGAGACGATAGACGCTGTCTCCGTCGTTCTTGTAGTTTTTTGCAGCATTGATGCCTCCCTGTGCAGCTACGGAATGTGCTCTTCGGGGTGAGTCCTGGTAGCAGAAAACCTTTACGTTGTAACCCATTTCCCCCAACGAGGAGGCTGCTCCTGCACCGGCAAGACCAGTGCCAACGACAATGATGTCAAGTTTCTTCTTATTTGCCGGGTTCACCAGTTTGGCAGTGGCTTTGTACCTGGTCCACTTTTCTTCCAGCGGGCCTTCCGGGATCTTTGAATTGAGATTTATCATAATGGAACTTTTCTTCAGGTTATTTAATGAGCCATATTATCAGCGGAATTGATGCAAATCCCATCGGCAGAACAATGGAGTATACCAATGAAAGAACCCTGATGACAGGAGTCCAGAATTCGTTTTTCAGCCCCAGTGTCTGAAAGGCTGACTGCAGTGCATGGTACAGGTGAAAGCCGAGAAGGATAAAACATACCCAGTAAAAGATAACGTAACCGGGAATGGCAAAGAGCTGATAAGCCACAGAGTAGAAATCTTCAGGGTTCCCGTCAACAAGCCCAAGCTTGATGAAGTAAAAATTGAAAAAGTGGATCACCAAAAAAACAAAGATCGATCCGCCTGTCCAGATCATAAACTTTGAAAATGCAGATGTTTCTGACTTATTTCTGACCGCATAACCCACTGGTCGCGAGAGCCAGTTCTGTACCTGGATAATAATACCATAGGTTATATGAACCAGTATTGTCAGAAAAAGTAACAGTTCAACAACCTTGACGGGTGGGAAGGTGGCCATGAAATGAGCTGCACCATTGAATTGCGCCGGATCAGTTTTAAGCAATAACAGGTTGATGTAGAGATGTACCGGCAGAAAAAGAAGCAGGAACAATCCGGCCAGGGCCATCACAAACTTCTTTGAGATGGCAGAAAATAATAACTTGTTCATCGGCTTTGTGCTTTTTTTGTTCAGAGCGGGATAATAAAAAATTGATTAAAATGTCTTTTCTTCTTGGTAAATTTATGAAGTTTTTCTTCGTAAACAAAGATTGAATGATCGGGTATGTTAAATATAACAACACCAGGGTAAAATTCAGTGACAGCGGAAGGGGCAGGTTGATTGTTCTGCTGCACGGTTATCTTGAGACTGGTGAAGTATGGATGCCACTTGTGGAAAAGCTCAGAGAAGGCTTCCGCGTTGTTTCTGTTGACCTTCCGGGCCACGGAGAATCGGTTGTTGCAGGGGAGACTCATACCATGGAGTTCCTGGCTGAGGTAACAAGGGAGGTAATTAAATATACCGGGGAGTCTAAGGCTCTGCTGGTCGGTCATTCACTGGGAGGATATGTCGCCCTAGCTTTTGCAGAGAAGTATCCACGGATGCTGTCAGGTTATGTTCTGTTTCATTCGCACCCCTATCCTGACTCTCCGGAGGCAATTGAGAAGAGAAAGAGGGAGATATCTGTTGTCATGGCCGGAAAAAAAGATCTTATGTATCCGGCCAATATTTCAATGATGTTTGCTGAAAGTAACCTGAAGCTTATGGATGAAGAACTGTCGCGGTCAAAGAAGCTGGCATCACAAAACCCTGCTGAAGGTATAATAGCTATGCTTAACGGAATGATGGTCAGGCCATCAAGGGTTTTCGTAGTTGAAAGCGGGAAAGTTCCATTACTCTGGATACTGGGTCGTCATGATCTCTATTTCACCCCGGAGAAAGCGCTGGGAACAGTGAAGATACCAGTTAATGCAAGGGTGGTTGTCCTGGAAAACTCGGGGCACCTGGGGTTCATTGAAGAGACCGGAACAGCTGCAAGAATGATAACCGGGTTTGCCGGGGAAATTACGTGGGATGAACAGGAATAAAACAAGATAAAATGAAAACAGGGAATCTGCTGATAATGTCAGCATTGGTTGTACTTACTCTTGGACTGTCAGGCTGTGTGCAGAATGCCGCGCCTGAGAAGAAAGAAGCTTCGAAGATGGACTGGTGGGAAGAAGCCAGGTTCGGAATGTTCATACACTGGGGCCTGTACTCAATACCGGCAGGAGAGTGGAACGGGTCTACCGGCCATGCTGAGTGGATAAGGACCACGGCACAGATACCGCTGGAGGTATATGATACCCTGATAAACCACTTCAATCCGGTTAAGTTTGATGCCAATGAGTGGGTCAGAATGGCAAAAGAAGCAGGGATGAAATATATCGTAATAACATCGAAACATCATGACGGCTTCTGTCTCTTCGATTCCGAGTTCACTGATTTTGATGTCATGTCAACACCGTTCAGGAGGGATATCCTTGGTGAGCTGGCGGAAGCATGCCATAAACAGGGTATTGTACTCTGTTTCTACCATTCCATAATGGACTGGCATCATCCTGACTACCTGCCACGCCGGGAATGGGAGAAGGAGCGTTCTGTGGAAGGAGCTGACATGGAGCGATATATTATATATCTGAAGAATGAATTAAGAGAGCTCACAACAAAGTACGGAGCTATCGGGGTTCTCTGGTTTGACGGTGAATGGGAGGATACGTGGTCACATGAAAGAGGTGTGGACCTCTATAATTATGTTGACAACCTGCAACCAGGCATAATCATTAACAACCGTGTGGACAAAGGCCGTTCCGGAATGCAGGGGATGACCACTTCAGATGAGTTTAAGGGCGACTTCGGGACACCTGAGCAGGAGGTTCCGGCAACAGGGTTTCCGGGAGTTGACTGGGAGAGCTGCATAACACTGAATAACAACTGGGGGTACAATAAAGAGGATAACAACTGGAAATCACCTGCGATGGTCATCAGGATGCTTGCGGACATTGCATCAAAGGGAGGGAACCTGCTTCTCAACATCGGGCCTAAGGCTGACGGCACTTTCCCTGACCGTAGTATAGAGACACTGGGTGAGATCGGAAAGTGGATGTCAAAAAACAGTTCTTCCGTATATGGCACTTCTGCCTCGCCTTTCAGTTCTCTGGGATGGGGAAGATGTACACTTAAACCTTCAGGAAAAAACACCCTTATGTACCTTCACATCTTTGACTGGCCGGATGACGGTCTTCTTGTCATTCCCGGCCTTGCTAACAAGGTACAAAAGGCATATTTGCTCGATGGCGGAGAAAAACTGGAGTTTAGCAGGGAAGAGGGTGACATCACTGTAAAAGTCCCGCTAAATACCCCGGATACTGTAAATACGGTAGTTGTTCTGCTGATCAAGGGAGTACCGGTGGTTTACGAAGCCCCTGTTGTTGTTCCCGAATCGGGTGACTTTGTCGATGAGATGAGTGTAGCTGTGCCGAACATCCCTGATGAAACCGATGTTCTTTATACTCTTGACGGATCGTCACCCGGGCCGGAGTCTGAAAAATATGCCGGACCACTCTCCATTACAGGAGATGTGACCTTCAGAGCTGCCTTCTTTCAGGATGGGAAAAGGATCAGCGGCATATCCTGGAGGAATTTTCGCAAAGTATCACCTGTCCCGGGAATAAGTTTGAAAGGGACAAAACCGGGCCTGCAATATGAATATTTCACCGGAGAGTTTGATATGCTGCCTGATTTTCAGACATTAAGACCCGTAAAGAAGGGAGTGGCAGGCGGTGTAATGTTCCCGGAGGATGTCCCTCCTGAAGATTTTGCCCTCAGGTTTTACGGTTATGTAAATATCCCCGCAGACGGACTCTACTATTTTTCCCTGGCCTCTGATGACGGAAGCTGCATGTTTATAAACGGGAAAAAGGTCATTGACAATGACGGCCTCCACGGGAACATTGAAAAGAAAGCCGGGCTTCCGCTGGGAAAGGGATTACACCAGGCAGAGATCCAATATTTCCAGAAGAAAGGCGGCATGACTTTGTCACTCAGTATTGAAGGACCCTCGGGGTCTGTCAGCCCGGACTCTTTATTCTTTTATGCCGGCAGGTGAAACCGGGTAGCCGGACAAAACTTATCGGACTACTATATAATCACGGGCTTCGAGCAGCGTCCGGTCTATCTTTTCCCAGATAGGATAGAAACCCTTATTGTCAAGCATATTCCTTGCTATAAAAGCCTTAAGCTGAATATTGATAATATCACCTGAGATTTCAATTCCCTCCTTGTCACGCGGCACACCGTTTTCTTCAGCATACCTGTAGAATTTTTCAGTAAGATTCTGGGATGAGAACCACTCGTCAAGGGACTTAAGGTCTGAAAACTTCTTCATTGCAGCGCGGTTATCTTCTGTGAATTTCATCGCGAACCTGTAGATTAGCCCGGTATTCCGGATCTGCATGAAGTATCTTGAGACACCCGTAGTGTCCATCGGGATAAAGATATCAGGCATAATTCCGCCGCCGCCAAAGACAATTTTTCCTCCCGGGGTAGTAAAGCGGAGTGAGTCAGAAAGATGAATGGAGTCAGCCTGTTCAAACTCACCATTCATGAACCTGTTCCCAAGATCTTCATCATACTTGTCAACTCCCTCATTATATGGTTTCTGGATTGATCTGCCGGTAGGAGTATAATAACGTGCAATGGTGAGTCTCATGCCTGATCCGTCGCGGAACATTACAGGTTCCTGTACCAGTCCTTTCCCAAATGACCTGCGACCGATAATGGTACCGCGATCATTGTCCTGGACTGCTCCGGCAAGTATCTCGCTGGCTGACGCACTCCACTCATCAATAAGAATTACAAGTTCACCCTCCTCAAATCCACCCGCTGCAGTTGCGCGCCACTCTTCACGGGGCTTCGCTTTCCCAATGGCGAAGACTATCAGTTTGCCATCTGAAAGGAACTGATCAGCAATCATGGTGGCAGCCTCCATGACACCTCCTGAATTACCTCGTAAATCAAGAATAAGCTTATTCATGCCGCTGTTTTTCAATTCTTTCAGGGCCTTGACAAACTCATCAAATGTTGTCATGGCAAAGGTCGTTATCTTTATATATCCGACATCATCGGTCATCATGTAGGCAACGTCAACGCTGAAGATAGGTATCTTGTCACGTGTTATTGTGAAGGGCAGCAGCTCTTTCGTGCCCTGTCTCTCTATCTTCACATTTACCTTGCTTCCCCTGGGGCCTTTGAGCATTTTTATGACATTCTCATCAGGAATGCTCTTGCCGGCTATAAGGGAGTCATTGACGAGGATGATTTTATCTCCTGCAAGAATTCCAACCTTTTCCGAGGGACCTCCCGGTATAGTGCTTATTATAAGGACAGTATCAGTGATCATGTTGAATGAGACACCAATCCCCTCAAAGTTTCCTTGCAACGGCTCGTTGGCCTGTGCCAGGTGACGGGCAGGGATGTATATTGAATGCGGGTCAAGCTGGCGAAGCATCACCGGAATAGCTTCCTCAATGAGTGCATCACGGTCGATGGTGTCAACATAATCAGATTCTATAATGTCAAGTATCCTGCTGAGCTTGTCATTGGACGGCGGGAAATTGGTGTACAAACCGGCCTGAGGATGGGGCATGTAAAATCCTATCAGGATTCCTGCAGCAATACCCAGTGATATAATAAGTGGAAGATATGCTCTATTGTATTTCATCATTTGATAATTTATTCCAAAAGTATAATGGAACCTCGATGTAGTTCATTGTTAATCTGATGTTATTGCGGATGCTATTCCATGGAGGTTTCGTGACTGTTGTTTTCTTCGTCAATGTAAATAAGTTCAATTCCTGCCCTTGTCAGCAGATCAAGGCCCTCAACATTCCGGTATTTCTTGCTGTAAACGACGCGCCTGATACCGGCCTGTATTATGAGCTTGGCACATTCCATGCAAGGTGAGTCAGTGATATAGAGAGTGGCATTCTCACTCGAGTTGTTTGACCTTGCCACCTTTGTTATGGCATTTGCCTCAGCATGCAGAACATATGGCTTGGTAACATCGTACTCATCCTCGCAGACATTTTCAAATCCTGCCGGTGTACCGTTGTAGCCATCAGAAATAATCATTTTGTCTTTGACTAATAGGGCTCCCACCTGGCGGCGCTTGCAGTATGAATTCTCTGCCCATATTTCGGCCATCCTGAGATATCTTCTGTCAATCTGTGCCTGTTTTCCGCCGTAAGGGTGAATAGCGTCTTTCTTTGTCATCCTCTTATATTTCGACCGACAAACTTAATGGTTTTTATAGCCAATTCAAAGTGACATAAAAAGCACTGAATATCGAAGTTTCAGTGCTTTCTGATATGGTTCATCAGATATGGCTACCGGCAGCTTACCGGTTACTGTTTTTCCATGTATAGGAATGAGGCCACTCACTTGTATTATTATAGACAACTGTATGGCAAATGAAACACCCGATTACCTTTTCGGGATTACTTCCTCCATGTTTTTCTACGAATTCGTCAAGATCCCCCTCTTCACCACGGGAGTTTCCATGGCAGGTGCCGCAACTTCCAAGACTTTTAGGAGAATTACTGTAAGGCTGATACTGCATTGCCTGGTAATTATCAGACTCTTTCAGTGACGGAACCATGGCGTGAGGGCTTCCGTGACAGGCGGCACACATCATATCTCCATGACCTTTTGATTCGCGATATAACTGGGCTGTTGAGCCTACCCCTGATACTTCACTGTGACATGTTACACAGGAAGGTTCATTTACCCAGGGTACTCTGCCGGTGCCAGTTGATGAGGCAACCTGTGTCATGGTGCCGTGGCAGGTGGTGCAGTTTCCATTTGCTCCTGTATGTTCGGCACTTCGGTTACACTGTGTTGTATTTCCCGGATGGCAATCGTAGCATGACGCTCCTTTGGTAGCGTGGTAGCCGTGAATGGCCTCGGAAAGGTACTTTCCTGATGTTCCTCTTCCGGACTTGCCCAGCGCCATTGATCCATGGCATGTTGCACAAAGTACCGGTTTTGACTGCATCAGGTTCGTACCCTCTTTATCATCATGTTCGGAAAGAATACTGTTAAAGGCATCGGCACCATGACATTTGGCACAGTTGATCTCATCAGATGTCGGAACTGTGGTCCTGGTGGTCGCTACTGTTTTCCCGCCTGCATCCCTGACAGTGATCTCTGCAACCTGGTAGGGATCCCATACTCCCTGATCATTTACCGGCGTCACAGGTATTCCCGTGGCTTCAAAGCGTTCAGTGCCGGCGGTCATCGTACCGCTGAGCTTATTCCC
Source organism: Bacteroidales bacterium (assembly GCA_032127795.1). Taxonomy (GTDB): domain Bacteria; phylum Bacteroidota; class Bacteroidia; order Bacteroidales; family VadinHA17; genus SR-FBR-E99. Next base: position 14,273 of record JAQBHM010000070.1, read on the forward strand.
GGTCAGACCTTTGTCATGCTCAAGGGAGGCCAGCCCGAAAAGGGCCGTAATATTATCCCAGAAGCCCCCGTACTCTCTCTTGCCGTATGAGGTGGTATTGCCAATGATCTTGTAGTCTACAGTAATACCGCTGGTGACAATCTGTGGCGGATCCCCTCTTTTTACAACCTGTACCACAACATTGTTATATGGAGGCAGAATGACAGCTTTATCATATGAAGGATTAAGGCAATGCATTCCCAGGTCATTCCAGGCAAAGACCACATATTCACTATTATAGAAAGGTGGCTGATTCTTTTCTTTAGTGCAGCCTGAGGATATGAATACCATAAAAGATATGGCTATCAGTAATAATGAATGAACATTTGCAAATGAATTCTTTTTCATGACTGATTGTTTAAAGTAATACCTCACCCTTAAGGAATAATATGGCATGTCCGGAAATGAGCGTTCTGTCATCTTTCAGTATGCACTCAAGGTAGCCACCCCGTGCTGAGAGCTGCTTTGCTGTCAGGCTTGTCTTGCCCAGATGCTTTGCCCAGAAAGGGGTAAGAGTGGTATGAGCTGATCCGGTTACAGGATCTTCATCTATTCCAGCCTGGGGAGCAAAGAATCTTGATACAAAATCAACATCTGTGCCCCTGGCTGTAATGATAACTCCCCTGCCATCAGCAGTAGCCAGTCTTCTGAAGTCAGGTTGCACATTTATTATCTCACTCTCATTATTGAGTAATGCCAGGTAGTCACTTCTGCCCACATATGATTCAAGTGGTTCAATATTAAGGCTCCGTTTAATCACTTCGGGCAATTCACACTCGGTTAAAGTATCTGTTGGAAAGTTGAGCTGTAGCACGTCGCCACTCAGGATAACGGTAAGGGTTCCGCTATGGACGGAATGGAAATGGACTTCTTTTGCCCCGGGTTTCAGATGGTTCAGTACCACATATCCGGATGCCAGCGTGGCATGACCGCACAGATCAACTTCCACCATGGGAGTAAACCACCTTATCATAAAGTCATTATCAGCGGGTACCAGAAAAGCAGTCTCTGCCAGGTTGTTTTCAGCGGCTATTTTCTGCATGACAGCTCCGGGAAGCCAGTCCTCAAGAACACAAATGGCAGCAGGGTTTCCTGTGAACGGGCCCATGGTAAAGGCATCAACCTGAAAAAAGGGTATAGATTTCATTTCCGTAAAGATGAATATAATGTATAAACGCAGCGTAGAAGGTTAAAATTATTAATCCGAAGCTGAAAGATAAATGATATTTGACATATAGTGAACTGTTAGTATATTAGTATTATGATGGAAACGTTTAAAACTGCCCGCGGTACCGAGATTTACAGACTGACACCGGCACGCTGTAACATATTTGTTGTCAGCAGATACGACAGACATATAGTTGTTGACACAGGCATATCCTTTGACAGGAGCAGGATAGAGAGTGCCCTGTCAAGAAAGGGAATCGTTCCCGAGGCGGTGGTGCTTACACACACCCATTTTGATCATGCCGGCAATGCAGCATGGCTGGCGAGGGAATACGGTGCTGAAATAGTTGTGCAGGCTGCTGAGGCGGGATTCCTTGCGTCAGGCGATACTCCAATACCTTCCGGAACGTTATCAATTACTAAGGGTCTTTCCGAGATCGGGAAGAAGGTTTCCACAGTATTCAAATATGAGCCTTGTATGGCTGACCATGTTTTTGAAAATATATTTGACCTGAACCGCTTCGGGATCGACGGTTATATAATGCATACACCGGGTCATTGTGCGGGTCAGTCAGCAGTGGTCATTGATAAGGAGATCGCCCTTGCGGGAGATTCCATGATTGGGATCTATCCGGGAAAAATATTTCCGCCGTTTGCCGACGATCCCGATGAGCTATTGAGGAGCTGGAAGAAACTGCTCGATACAGGGTGTCGTATCTTCCTGCCAGGACACGGGAAGCAAATCACACGCGAGGAACTGGCAGCAGAATATAAGAAAAGGACTAAAGAGAATAATAAAAGCTGACAGGTAACTTTCACACAATCATGAAAGCAACAGCATTGGTAAACGAAATTAGGCAATATTGCCGGGAATGTGCAAGTGAGGAACTCCGTACTAAATACGGCAGGTATTTCAGGGAGGGATATGATGCATATGGGATGTCACAGCCTCAGATGGACAGTAAGATAAAGGAGCTTCACAAAAGGGGTGATGTTCTCCTCAGTGTTGTCATGGAAGCTGCTCCTGACCTTCTCAGTACCGGCAAATATGAAGAGACGAGTTTTGTTCTTGGCCTTATCAGTAAAAAGGAGAAGGATTATACATTAGAGACCTTCAGGG
>JAQBHM010000071.1:0-6711 GCA_032127795.1 Bacteroidales bacterium
AATCACATCGATTGTAAATGCGGATTACGGTAATCTTAATTTGAAAGACGGCGACAGTGAGATCTACATGTATGGCTGTTATCCGGGCTACGGTGCCACCGGCGATGCCAGGAAATTCCTGTTAGCTGACAAAGGGATTAAAGTGGGAGACCAACTGACGGTTATTGCAACGAAGGGCTCTTATCAGGGAGTAGCTCAGCTTTCAAAGGGTTTTTATTTCAGCCACGTAAGTGCGAAGTAAGTAATATGAAACTTTATACCATATGTAATGTGACACGCAGCATAAGTTGCGTGTCACATAACAAAAGGGGCTGCCTGCTTGGCTTCAGGCTAATTTTCTAGAGTTATTAATAATTTATTACAAAGAGGCTGTCATGTCATGTGATGGCCTCTTTTTTATAGGTTAATAACCTTGAGTCAAATGTTAATAAAAGCAAAGAACAATCCTTGCCGGCTCCTCCCCCCTTGTCTATTTTAGCAAGACCCGATTCTTTTCAGCATCGGACGGGTAAACAGCTAATTTTCAAACTGTAATATTTTTGACACACCTATGGGAGATTCATTTGTCCAAGCAATTTCTGTCGCTCCAAACGAAACGGATGTCCTCAAAAAAGAGGATCTAAAAATGGAAAAAGAGGAGACGGTAGCGGAGAAGAACAGAAAAACCACTGCTGAGAAGAAGAAAAGAACCTACAGTTATGACGAGGCTATGAAAGCTACGCGTGACTATTTTGGGGGTGATGATCTGGCGGCAAAGGTATGGGCAAGCAAATATGCCCTTAAGGATTCATTCGGCAACCTCTATGAGAAGAGCCCGGATGACATGCACCGTCGGCTGGCATCGGAGATTTACCGCATTGAAAGAAAATATCAGAATCCCCTGACGGAAGAGGCAATATATCAGGCATTTAAGAATTTTACATACATTATTCCACAGGGTGGCCCGATGACTGGCATCGGCAATGAGTACCAGATAGCGTCACTTTCAAACTGTTTTGTGATTGGAAATCAGGGTGACTCAGACTCCTACGGGGGTATCATGAAGATTGATCAGGAGCAGGTGCAGCTCATGAAACGGCGTGGGGGAGTCGGTCATGACCTGTCACACATACGACCCAAAGGGTCACCTGTACTCAACAGTGCCCTGACCTCCACGGGGGTTGTTCCTTTTATGGAACGTTATTCCAACTCAACCAGGGAGGTTGCTCAGGATGGCCGGCGCGGGGCCCTGATGCTTTCCATATCTATCAAACACCCTGACGCTGAGAGTTTTATTGATGCCAAGCTGGAGGCCGGAAAGGTTACCGGAGCAAATGTGTCGGTTAAGATAACCGATGATTTCATGGATGCGGTGGTCAATGCAAAGACCTTCAGGCAGCAATACCCTATAAAGGCAAAAGAGCCCAAATTCGTTAAGGAAATTGACGCACGCAAGCTTTGGAACAAGATAGTGCATAATGCCTGGAGGTCCGCAGAACCGGGAATACTCTTCTGGGATACAATCAAGCGCGAAAGCGTACCGGACTGTTATGCAGACCTCGGTTATGAGACCGTTTCTACAAATCCGTGCGGCGAGATACCCCTCTGCCCTTATGACAGCTGCAGGCTCACTGCCATCAACCTCTTCAGCTATGTGAATAAGCCTTTTACGCCTCATGCTTCATTTGATTTTGATCTGTTTAATGAGCATGTTCATCTCACCCAGCGTATTATGGATGACATCATAGATCTTGAGCAGGAAAAGATAGACGCAATAATATCAAAGATCGACAATGATCCTGAGGATCCTGAGCTGAAGCGGACAGAGCGCAACATGTGGGCCAATATACGCCACAAGACCGGAGAGGGAAGACGTACGGGCATTGGCATCACCGCCGAGGGTGATATGCTTGCAGCACTGGGAATGAGATACGGTACCGATGAGGCAACAGAATTCTCGGTAAAGGTTCATAAAATGCTAGCTATAGAGGCATACCGCGCCTCTACCAACCTGGCAAAGGAGAGAGGCCCCTTCCCGATATACTCTGCTGAAAGAGAACGTGAAAACCCCTTCATTAACAGGTTGCAGGAAGCAGATCCTGAGATGTATGCCGAGATGGAGAAGCACGGGAGACGCAATATTGCTCTTCTTACTATTGCTCCTACAGGCACCACAAGTCTGATGAGCCAGACAACCTCAGGCATAGAACCTGTTTTCATGCCCTTCTATAAGCGCCGCCGTAAGGTTAATCCCAATGACAAGGATGTGAAGGTGAACTTTACAGACGAGGTGGGTGACCACTGGGAAGAGTTCGTGGTCTTCCACCATAAGTTTATTGACTGGATGAAGGAGAACGGGTATAAGTATGAAGAGGTAAAGGAAATGACCGAGGAAGAGATCAGCGCCATTGTGGAGCAGTCTACTTATTATAAGGCAACAGCCAATGATGTTGACTGGGTAGCGAAGGTGAGGATCCAGGGCGCCATACAGAAGTGGGTTGACCACTCTATCAGCGTAACCATTAACCTGCCGGCCGATGCGAAGGAAGAGCTTGTTTCGGAACTGTATCTGACCGCATGGAAAGAGGGCTGCAAAGGCACCACGGTCTACCGCGACGGATCAAGGGCCGGCGTTCTTGTCTCAAATAAGGAAGAGAAGAGACCGGAGATAACCCCGGAGAGACCAAAAGTCCTGGAGGCTGATGTTATCCGATTCAGCAATAACGAAGAGAAATGGATAGCCTTTGTAGGACTTAGAGACGGCACCCCCTATGAGATATTCACAGGGATTCAGGATGATGAGATCTTCCCCATACCAAAAAGCATTATCAAAGGCAGGATCATCAAGAACAAGGATGACGGCGGCAACACCAGGTACGACTTTCAGTACACAGACAAGTACGGTTACAAGAACACCCTTGGAGGGTTGTCACATATGTTCAAGCCGGACTTCTGGAACTATGCAAAGCTGATATCGGGTGTGCTGCGTTACGGAATGCCTATAAAGGACGTGGTAGAACTTGTGTCATCAATGAGGCTCGACAGTGAATCAATCAATACCTGGAAAAACGGTGTTGAGCGTTCGCTGAAACGCTATATTCCCAACGGCACCAAGGCAAAGGGCAAATGCGGTTCGTGCGGTTCAACCTCCCTGGTATACCAGGAGGGGTGCCTCATCTGCACCGACTGCGGCACTTCAAAGTGCAGCTGAAGAGAGCTCAGGCTTATGGAAAAGATGGCAGCCTTTCTTCCTTAATGAAGGAATGACAAGCGCCAGATTATCCTTTAATGAGTCTCCCATTTTTCCCTGGCAAAAGGGGCAGGCATGAATTGAACCCTCGGAATCAACATAGAGGTACCTTTTACCTGCACCAAGGCAGCCTGTTCTCCTCTGGTGAAATCCCGGGAAAAACAGAGGCGGATAGCTTTCAAATTCAGGCGCCGTGTTTAGTTTCAGGTAATACTTTTCAAGATTTCTGACCGATTCTTCAGGGAGACTGACATCCCTCTCCTTAAAATGACCTGTTTCACGGGGCTCAAGCAGAAAGACAAAGGAAACATTAAGAGATTTGGCAAACTGAAGGTAACTCAATAAAAAGCTCTCTGACAGAAACTCTTTAACGGCACATACCGCCAGTCCCGTTGCCAATCCTGCCTTTCTGCTGTTTTGCACGGCTTCAACAGCCCAGGAAAATGCATTCCGGTTGCCCCTGAAGTCATTATGTTTAATACTTTCCCAGTGATCAATGCTTATCCGCACGCCTGTCAGTCCGGCCTTCTTTAATTGCACGGCTTTCTGAAGGGTAAGGTTATATCCCGAGGTCAGCAGCCATGTGTCAGTACTCTTATCTGTTTCTTTTACCAGAGTAAGTAAATCTTCAAACCTGACCATCGGCTCCCCTCCTGAGAACTGCACCTGGCTAATGCCGTAATGCTCAAATTTTTCAAGGATCGTTTTCAGATCCTTAACTGACAGGATATCTTTACTTTCCAGTCTTTCCCATTCCAGGCAATGCTGACACCGCAGCGGGCACCTGGGCGTTATTGAAAAGAACAGGGTGGTCAGCCGCGAATGGCCCTCTTTATAAGGAAGAGAGTTATTAAGTTCGTTTGAAATGAATTTATTAAATGATAATGAGGGAAATCCGGGCAAGTTCGGATTAATGAAGAATCGTTTATTTGCATAATAGAACTTAGGGATACCTGAGACACCGCTCAGGGCCTCTCTTTTCCTGATCAGCATCCTTACAACTTTAATTGACTTTGCCGGGTACCTGTATCTTTTTAAGGCAATCCATAAAACATTCATTCTAAGGAGTGATATGACAACAATTCTTTTTATGCGGGATGATGAGAACAGGTGATTCATCTTTAATAACCATTTGGCCAATAAGCCGCTTATCAGTTGCCTTTCTGGTAAAACTGAAGGAAATGATCCTTTGAATACCTGGTGAAAGAGCCTGGTTCAATAAAGCCCTTGAGATAAGCGACATCGGGTTTTCCTTTCCCGTCACGGAGGATCTCATAATTGCCTTTGCTGTGAAGTATCATTGAGCGGTTCATTCCCTGAACAGGCGATGGGGCAGGGAACGTGACTGAGGTAATGTTCGTTATGTCAGGTTGAACAAGGTACCGGTCATCATCATCAACAAGAAGGTCTGATACGTTTTTCCCGAATTCATCAGTTGCAGAAGCAAGGGGGACAACAGTTTTAATGGCTGCCTGATCAGGTGAAAAATCCATGCCTATGAAATCAATATCCCAGAATAACAACCCCGATACAAGTTTGATGCTGACCTTGTCTCCTGAGATATCTGACAGGTCAAGCATCAGAACGTCCTCTTTATCAGCCATCGGTCCTGCCAGGTTAAAATAATCTGCAAAGACTAGTCCTTTGTCTGTCTCCAGGTAAACGGAAAGAGGCATTCCCTGATCGAAAGACCATTTCAATAATTCTTCCTGCGGCTTTTCATTTCGTTTTTCCTTCCAGTTATCATACCTTTTTCCAAATAAGTCAGTGAATTTCACAAACATGTAATCGAGCCACATTGTGTTTTTCGCTGATATCACCAGTTTGGAACTTACGGCATTCGCCGGCTTTTCAAATGTGAGAGAAACAGTATCATAGAGTATGAGATCTTTTTGTACCTGGCTTATATACCTGATACTGTCACGGAATGAAATCTCATCTGAAAGTGATCTTCCGTAATTATCAACAGCGGAAACAGGCTTTTTAGTGTCAGCCAGGGTATGAGCATTGCCGTACTTGTCAACAAGAATATTTGTTCCGGGAGAGTGGTCAAAAACAAGTAGTTCGGCAAGATTTGTATTCTGTATCTCCCTCACCTCATTTGAAATACTGATCTTATAGAGGTTATCCACTGGTTTAATATTCTTAAGCCAGAGATAATCATCACGTTCAAGTGGGATTGCTGTTGCCCCACTGTAGATCTCACCTTCAAAATTATTATTTGAACCATTGTCACTGTATATAAAAGGACATGACCCCCCTTTTGCAATCCACCAGATAAGACCCACGGTAAAATAAGTGCCGACCGCAATACCACTACCGATTATCAATGTCTTGGACCCGTCGACCTTGTTGAGTTCAGCCTTGGCTATGTTTTCAAACGGGATGCTGATAATCGACCCGTTTTTTTTGATTGCTGAGTCCGGGGCAACATAGAGATTTATCACATCTTTCTTTTTGGGAGACTCTGCAAGGTAAGCGAGGCTGCCGCTGAGTACACCGTCAGATATACTGACATTATTGATCTGGAAAGAGGAATTTGTGCCGTGGATATAATAATGTTTTCCCCCCGCGTACTGAATCTCACCCTTAGGGATTCCCCTTAAGCTGTAACACCCTGAGAACATTAGCATTATCAGTCCTGCTAGAAATAATGCCACTATTTTCTGATATTCATTGTAGGCTCGCATGATGTCATTTTTTGATTATTATGGGTACCCTGCGCAGATTAAAAAAAATTCCGATAGCAGGTAAAATCCTTCATATTCAATATAAAAACAGAGGAGGGATGAGCAAAAGCAGAAGCACTGCAACCATGGCTGTACCTCCGAGGATCTGCCACCAGTCAGCGGTATAGTAATCTGCTTTCCCTATATTGCCCACAGGAACGGTAATCCTGGTGCCCTCAACCTGAACAGCAGAGAGAGGCGCCGCATAAAGATGCGTCACCTTCGTTTTAGATATTTGTAAAGAATCCTGGTATATCAACCCCGTCAGATCCTTTTCTGAAATGGTATAATTACTGACAGCCCATAGACTGTCATCAGCGTGCAACATAATAACATTTCTTGATTGGGGAATGCTGCTTAAGGGAACTGACTTAAGGCTATAGCAACCTGTAAGCGTTACAGCAGCAAAAAGAAATATTAACAGTTTCAACGCCTTTCTAAGGCAAGCTGTATGTAACATATCAATGATATTTCAGTAAAGATAAAAATATTATTGAATTATCAAAGAGAATGGTTAATAATATCATTTGCAGGACATCTTTCATTGACAAAAGAAATTTGCAGCCAATTAAAAGAAGAAGAGGCTGTCTCAAAAGTATTTTTACCACCCCGTCCGCCAGCTGGCGGACACCCCTCCTTGAAAAGGAGGGGAAATGTCTGATTTTAAATATTTTAACTTTCTCCTCCTTGATAAGGAGGAGTACCCTGACCGAAAGCGTCAGGGGGAGGAGGTAACTTTTGAGACAGCCTCTT
>JAQBHM010000072.1:0-4180 GCA_032127795.1 Bacteroidales bacterium
TAATACGGCCGCCGGGCGCAACTGAGCCGTCAGACGCCTGCAATCCTTCTCTTATACTCGGCCAGAGCCTCTTCGAGTCTCACTTTGGCAGTAGTATCACCCGGTACATTATGAGAAGGATGGATGTACAGCTTTACTCCTCTTTCAGCAAGAATTTCAGCCACGGTGGTAACGGTCATCCAGACACAGGTGATAAAGGCCATGGTTGAAATAGGACCGATCTTGTCCTGATGGTCTTTCAGCGTTACCGAAGCATCACCGATAGGGGTGCAGGTGTCAACAACAATGTCAGCCAGGTCAAAGATCGTCTTTCCGCTTGAATGCCTCGTTTGCTTGCCCTTTGCCTCTGCAGCAGAACCAAAAACTATCACCTTCATTCCTTTCTTCTTCGCCTCAATGGCAACATCGATATTGACATTGTTTATTCCTGAATGGGAGAAGAGCCACATAATATCCCTTGTATCGAAATTATAACCCTTCATGATCTCCACACCGTAACCCTCTACGCGCTCCAGGAATACAAACTGGTGAACTCCCATTTCGCCTGTGATCCTTGTGAAGAAAGTAAGCGGCAACTCAACCATCGGATGGAATCCTACGAACCCTCCGATGCGCGGGTACATCTCTTCAATGGGAAGTGTTGCATGGCCGCACCCGAAGGTGTGAACCCATCTCTGGCACTCAATGGTGTCAGCCATCGCCTCAGCAGCCTTCCGTATGTTTTCCGTCTGTGTCTCTTCAATCTGCGTCATTACCTGCCGGGTGTTCGACAGCCATTCTTTTGCTAGCATAACATATAGGTATTAAGTTGATTGTTTTAATTCGTCAGGTTCGTCTTTCTCTTTTTCAGGATGATTATCCCCAGGGTTATCATCGCGGCGAGCATCACAAAGGTAATGTTCATCAGGTGGTGGATACCATATTTCTGCGCAATTATTCCCATAAGATAGTTGACAAGCATATTTCCTGTCAGTGCGATGACAAAAGCTATGCTGAAGGCAGTGCCTGACAGCTTGATGAACCTGTCGCCGACGAAGCCCAGCATGATTGGGAAACCGCCGCCAAGGCCCGTACCAAGGAAGAATAACCCTATGGCAGAAGAAAGAAAGGAGTGGCCTGTCTTCATCAGCACCAGCGACACAAGGATAATTCCGAAAGAGGTGATAAGTATTTTCCCCGGCGCTGCCGACCTGAAGAGGCTGCCAATCAGGAGACGTATAACTACCATACCTGACACAAAAACCGTTAAGGCAAACAATGCCTTGTCATGCTGGATAGTCAGTTCTTCTATCAGGTAACTTGTTGTCCAGTTCTGGATCACTCCTTCAAAGCTGCTTTGAAAAAAGAGGAAAAAAGCAATTAGAAGCAACATACTGTCTCTTAGTAGCTTAACCCCTTCTTTTAAAGGCACGCCTTCGGAGTGTTTCGGCGGCGGGAACCTGATCATGAGAAAGAACAGACCTGCAGCCAGTGTCAGAAATCCTATCGCGGTGACTATTACCTCAAAATTGTAAATATCCTTCAGCAGTCCCAGCAGAAAAGGCATCCCGAGGGCACCAATTCCGAAAAAGACACCCAAAAGACTCAGGTTGGCCCCCTTGTCCCTGTCACTCAGGTCAGAGACCAGGGCATTGGTGGCTCCGTTAATGGCTCCGCCGGCCATTCCGAAGAAGAATATGCCCACCTTCAGGAGACCCAGTGAAGTAACATTGGCCAGTGCCAGGAAGCCTGCAAACATCAGAACGGCAGATAACACCATAAGGAGCTTGTACCCGAACCTGTCACAGAAAGGCCCGAAGAGCAATGAACCGGTCAATATCCCGAAAGGCAGTATGGAAAAAAGTGCTCCTGAGGAGAGGTCATCAAGACCTATCTTTCCTTTCAGGTCAGGGACAATTGAGCCCAGGGTGATAAGGCATATACCGAATAATAACATCCCAAGACAGGCTGCTGCAAAAACTCGTTTTCTGTTGTACATCTCTTCTTTTTGGTATTATAAACGTGACCTGTATTTTTCAAGGGCCAGGTAACCTGCTCCGTAAACTCCGGCATCACCGCCGAGAGAGGAGGCTACAATACCTACCTGACCACTGCTTATCGGCTGAGCCCATCGTGCTGCTTCCCTGGTGATTTCAGGTATCAGGGAGACTGCCGGACCAAATACGCCACCGCCGAGTATGATCTTTTCAGGATTGAAAAGGCTGATAAGATTGGCAACTGCCATTCCCCAGAATTCAATAGTATGCTTTATTACAGTTGTTGCCAGGGGATCTCCGTTTTGATATGCAGCAAAAACATCATGAGAGGTTATCTCTTCAGAAGGTTTGGCTCTTAGTTCCCCTGCATAATCATTCTGTTTTTGGAGATACTCCCGCGCCACCTTTGCAATGCCTTCTCCTGAAGCATTGTGTTCAAAACATCCGCAGCTTATATATTCATCTCTGAACGGGGTGTCAAGGGCAAGCCATCCTATTGCTCCTGCAATGTCATGAGCCCCGCGGAGGATCCTTCCGTCAGCCACGATGCCTGCGCCGATGCCTGTGCCCACCGCCAGGAAAATGGCATCACGGCACCCACGTGCATTCCCCTGCCACATCTCTCCCAGAATGTAGCACGCCCTGTCACTGTCAATGGTCACCGGCAAGCCGTCAGCCACGGCCGTCACCTCTTCCAGCAGAGGGTAATTGTCCCATCCCTTAATGTTGGGGGCCCAGACGGTACCCTCCTTTATACGGTAAATTCCCGGCACTGAAATGCCAATGGACTCTATCCGGCTTCCTTCAAACAGATCTGCATTTAGCAGTTTTTTTATCGTAGAAACTATAAGAGCTCCGGCTTCTGCTCCTCCTCGTCCCATGAGGCTTATGACCTCCTTTGAAACCGTCTCACCGTTTTCTGTGAAAACCGCCGCAGCCAGTTTTGTGCCCCCAAGATCTATTCCCAGCAGTGCCATATCACCCCTTTTTAAGTTGATCTTCGCCGTTGATGAATACACCGGTCACTGTGAAATCCTTGTCGAATACTGTCAGGTCAGCCGCATATCCGGGAGCGATCATCCCTTTATTTGATTCTTTTATCAGCCGGGCAGGATATGCTGAGGCCATCCTTAGTGCTTCATCTGTTGAGATGCCGGCATGCCTGACACAGTTGCCGACAGCCTGAATAAGTGAAAGGCTGGAGCCTGACAGGGTGCCGTCAGGGAGGGTGAAACGGTCTTTCTTCCTGACATGGGGGTAGGCACCGTTAACTGTTTCTTCCACAGCATCGGATACCAGGAAAAGTCTTTCCTTCATTATCTTTTTGACTATGGCAAGCATATCATAGTGAACATGAATGCCGTCAGCAATAATGCTTGCGCATGATTGTTCCGTCAGCATTGCAGCCCCGGGGAGACCCGGATCACGGTGATGCAGTTGAGACATTGCATTGAAAAGGTGGGTGACGGTGCTGATGCCGTTTCTGAATCCTGTGACAGCCTCCTCAAATGTTGCATGACTGTGCCCGGCGGCAACCACTATGCCATTGTCAGCCAGTAGCTTTATAATATCGCCGCTGCAGACTTCAGGTGCAAGGGTCATCATCCTGATAACACCGCCGGCCTCTTTCAGCAGGGTCTTAACCTCATTTAGATCCGGTGGTCTGATATGCTTTTTCATATGGGCGCCGGCCCCTGCCTGACTGATGTACGGCCCTTCGAGATGCAGCCCCAGAACGGCAGGATGGGGATTCTCCTTTATCACCCTGATAGCCTCAAGGTACACCTCGTGCGAATTTGACGGGAGTGCAATAAGAAACCCGGTGGTGCCACTCTTAATTATGCTGTCGGCCATAGCATTCATGGCCTGGGCAGAAGGACGGTCAGAAAAGAGGTAACCTCCTCCTCCTGCTATCTGCAGGTCTATCAGTCCGGGTGCAATGCAATTGCCGCTACAGTCAATTATCCTTGTCCCTGATGGGATCAGGTCATGGTCAATAATTGCACTTATTTGTTCATCCTCAATAAGGAGTGCTTTCCCGGTGACCACTTCGGTACCGGTATAGATTATTGCATTGGTAAAGGCGGCGACCATAAATGTTTAAAATAGTTGTCTTTTCAAAGTTATTTAAATATTGGTTTTATCCGAGACATCGGGAGGTTGGTAATGAACATTTTTCCCCTCCTCGAGGAGGGGAGCCGTCC
>JAQBHM010000073.1:0-5233 GCA_032127795.1 Bacteroidales bacterium
AAACAGGAAAATCCTGCCTGGTCTCATACAGTTAATAATCAGCTTCTTTTTCTAATTTTCAGTTTCTGCCCCACCTGTATCTTCGACGCATCTGAAATGTTATTCAGCTTCAGGATATCGCCGGCAGTGATGCCCTCAAACTTTTTCGCTATATCCCACACAGTGTCACCGTATCTGACGGTATAAAACTCATAACCTGTATCAGGCAATGACACTGAAGGGACTGTTTGTGTTCCAGAAGTCTTTGCAGCCTGAGATACCGTTTTGCCGATCATCTTCTGTTTCTCTGAAAAACTCAATGAGTCTATCTTGCTGCATCTGTCAGCTCTCGACGGATCAACATATACCGTCAGCTTCTGACCTATCCTTATTGTATTAAGGTAAATATTATTCCAGTAACGCAGTTCGGAGAGACCTACTCCGTACCATTCAGAGATAAATCCCAGGTTGTCACCATCCTTGACCACATAAATGAGCTTGGTCTTCCCTTTTACGTCAGGAGGCAGGTAGGTTGACTGAGTCGGGGATGAAGTCTGGTTTACAGTTGTCAGGTATTGATCCCTGTTAAAACTGGTAATGGTATCGGTCATCTCAATGAAATCACCAAGGCGGTCCACGGGGAGGGTTATCGCCTGGGGCCTGCTTCTGCCCGGGACAAATCCGGTGCGGTACTGCGGATTCAAGGCCTTAAGCTCGTTAAGCGGCAGATTCAAAACCTGTGATATCTGTTCCAGGTGGATGTCGCGTGACACTACCACGGTATCAACGGCAAGGGGCAGATTGATTGCTATGGGATTAATATTATGTTCCCGGTAATAATTCATGGCGTATGTTGCTGCCACGAACTGCGGTATATAACCGCGGGTTTCACGCGGCAGCCTGTAATAGATCTCCCAGTAATCTTTCCTGTTGCCTGATCTCCTGATAGCTTTGTTAACGTTGCCCGGTCCGCAGTTATAGGCAGCAATAACCAGTATCCAGTCATGGTAAATACCATGAAGGTCCCTGAGATATTTTGCAGCAGCATGTGTTGCCTTGACCGGATCACGTCTCTCATCAACTATTGAATTAATTGTCAGGCCGTACATCCTCCCGGTGCTGTACATGAACTGCCACAATCCTGTTGCCCCTACCCTGCTCACTGCATTCGGATTGAGAGCTGACTCAATTACAGCCATATATTTCAACTCCACGGGAAGACCGTAGGAATCGAAAATGTCTTCGATCATCGGAAAATAATAGTCCTGCAGGCCAAGCATGACCCTGAACTGCTCCACTTTTCTTTCAGTGTAAACATGGATATGGTTCCGGATAATATTGTTGTAAGGAAGTTTAATGATGGAGTTGATCCTGCCTAAGCGATCAATATAGACAGAGTCAGAGAACTCTGCAATTGATTCCCCTGGTGATGAGAAATCGGCTCCCTCAACAGACAACCTTATGAAGAGGTTATTGAGAAGGCTGTCAAGATCGCGCTCAATACGTTTCGTGGAGTCATCGTTCCTTATAATAATTGTATCATTTGAGGCATGCAAAGCTGCCGGGAGAAGTGTTACTGAAAGAGCGAAAATTATATTTCTGAGGATCATAATCAATTATTTGTCAAAAAGTTCTTACAAGTTTAAATGTGATTCCGGGCGAAAGTCCTGTAGCACTGAGGGCTACAGGGGCCAGCATGGCATTAAGGTCATCACTTATATCATAATCAAAGAGGCTTGCATCAACATTGGCATCAATAACAGTCACAAGATACCAGGCTACAATGCCTATATAAGACAGGTCACGGTACTTACGGAAGTAATCCACTCCGTTCAGGAGCTGTGTTTTCACCCACCCTTCCGTGGAAGGGTTAAAAGTATCAGGATGAAGCACCGGATCATACTGTGTGGGGTCAAGTTTTTCAAATCCACTCAGATCAAGATAACTGTCAGTCTCCGGTATTTTGTCAGTGAAATCCTGATAGGCATTGATGAAATCATTGTAATGACCTGTATTGTAAGACACCGAATATACAAGTGCTCCGAACCCGCCGTAAACGATAGGCAGCTTCCAGTATTTCCGGTTGTATATCTGCCCCAGTCCCGGCAGGGCTGCAGCATACATTGTTGACTTTACGGGAGTAAGAGTAAAAGACCTCCTTCTTCCTGCTTCAGGGGGAATGGTATCCTGTGACCGCACCGGAAAATCTTCAGCACAGATGAGAAACAGTACAACCGCTATCTTAATATACAGATTCAAAGGCAAAAGCATTTGCTATTGCCTGTAAAGATAATTATTTAACCATTCAATTTGTCCAGCAGGCCTATTATGCGCTCCATCTCATCTATGTTCCCGAAAGGAATAACGATTTTACCGCGGCCTTTCTCATTGATGCGGAACTGCACCTCTGTGGCGAACAATTTGGCGAGCTGGTCTGACAGCTCTTCAAATTCTCTTGTAAGTTTTTTCCTCTTGTCACTTTTCACAGGATCTTTGACTGTTCCGCTCTGAATATGTCTCACAAGGTCTTCGGTAGCCCTGACGGAGAGGTCCTCCTCTATTATATGGTAATAAACGTTAATCTGCTTCTGGGGATCTTCAATATTCACCAGTGTACGGGCATGGCCCATTGTCAGGTTCTTGTTCCTGATGCCAAGCTGTATTTCCGCCGGCAGACGCAGAAGCCTCAGATAATTCGATACTGTTGAGCGCTGTTTTCCGACCCTGTCACTCAGCTGTTCCTGTGTCAGGCTGCATTCCTCTATCAGCCTCTGGTAGCTGATGGCCACCTCCACTGCATCAAGGTCCTCACGCTGAATGTTCTCAACAAGAGCCATTTCAAGCATGTCAGTGTCATCTGCGGTGCGAATATATGCCGGAACATGTGTCAAACCGGCCATTCGTGCTGCCCGAAGGCGGCGCTCACCGGCTATCAGCTGGAAGCGACCGCTGCCTGTCTCCCTGACAGTCAGCGGTTGTACTATTCCTACCTGCCTGATAGAGACCGCAAGCTCCTCAAGCGACTGTTCATCGAAACGTGAGCGGGGCTGAAAGGGATTGGCATCAATAGCATTAATATCAATCTGAAGGTTGGCCTCAACCTTCTTGTCAAGGACCTCCTTTTCAACCCCGTCAATAAGGGCTCCGAGACCTCTTCCCAGTGCACTCTTTTTTGGTGAATTCATATATTTTCTGACAGCTTGGTTAGTTCTTTTGCTTTGCCTCTATTCGCTCCAGCAGCTCCCTGGCCAGATTGAGGTAATTGACAGTGCCTCTTGATTCAGCATCGTACAGTATTGCAGGCTGGCCGTAGCTGGGCGCCTCTGACAGCTTAATGTTACGCTGGATGATTGTGTTGAAAACCATTTGCTGGAAATGACGCGTAACCTCTTCAACAACCTGGTTGGCCAGCCTCAGACGTGAGTCATACATCGTAAGAAGAAATCCTTCTATCTCAAGTGCCGGGTTCAGGTTGGTCTGTATTATCTTAATAGTATTAAGCAGCTTCCCCAGCCCCTCAAGTGCAAAATATTCGCACTGTACAGGAATAATGACTGAATCAGCAGCCGTGAGAGCATTGACTGTAAGCAGCCCCAGCGACGGAGAACAGTCAATAAGCAGGTAATCATAATCAGGTGCTATGATTGCCAGAACCTTCTTGAGTATCTTTTCGCGTTCAGGCCTGTCAAGCATCTCTATCTCAGCTCCAACAAGATCTATGTTTGATGGAATGATCGACAGATTGTCGAAGTTGCAGCTGATAACAGCACTGCGTGGATCAACACCGTCAATAAGACAGTCATAGATAGTCTCCTTCACATGTTTTGAGTCTATTCCAACCCCTGACGTGGCATTTGCCTGGGGGTCAGAATCAACTATCAGCACCTTCTTTTCCAGCGCCGCAAGACTTGCCGCAAGATTAATAGCAGTGGTGGTTTTCCCTACTCCTCCCTTCTGGTTTGCAAGCGCAATAATCCTTCCCATATTTTCCTTTTTTCAGTTATTTTGTGAGCTTCAAATTTACAATATATGCCTTTCCCGGACTTCCACGGGTGAATTGTAATTGTAAACATTTCTTTCGTGGTTATAAACATGTTTTCAACACTCCGATTTTCATAAACCGGACATAATTGCGGATTATGAAACGCATAATAACGGAACACTGGTGAATAGTTCCGTATCATCCGGAAGCTTATCGGGATGGCATTCAGTTACGGCCCTGAGGTACCACAGATATCTCGTAGAGCTTTGGCCAGTACTTGCCTGTCACAAAGATCCTTTTACCCTTAGCATCCCAAGCAATGCCGTTCAGCACATCCGTCTCAGGGTTCCTTTCTGAACGCGGGAGCAGATTTCCCAGTTCTATATAACCCAGTACTTTCCCTGTCAGCGGATCTATACGGGCGATACGGTCTGTCTGCCATATGTTCGCCCAGAGTTCTCCCTCAATCATCTCAAGCTCATTAAGGTTGTCAACCTTGCCTTTATTGTCCCATACCTCCACTGATGACAGAACATTGAACTCCGGATCCATAAACCATATCACATTGGTACCGTCACTCATGACAAGCTTCTCTCCCATGGTCGTCAGACCCCAGCCCTGAGTCTGGTAATATATCTTGTTTATCAGGCTGAAGGTTGTCTTGTCATAAACAAATCCAACCCTGGTGGTCCATGTAAGCTGATAGATCCTGTCGTCAAGCAATGCCACACCTTCCCCGAAGAATGCAGGGTCAAGGCTCAGCTGACTGATCACATTACCAGTCTGCGGATCAACCTTTCGCAGTGAAGATTCGCCGGTCTGGCCGGTACCCTCATAAAAAAAACCCTCATCCCATACAAGGCCCTGTGTATAGGCTCTCCGGTCATGGGGATAAGCATTTACAACCCTGTAGCGGTAAACAACCGGGGTAATGTCAGAGAGCAGCGTGACAAACAGTGTCACCGTCTGAGGCTTTGAAGAGGATGAGAATGCCACCGCCCTCAGAGACTTTCTGCCGGGAACACCTGTAGGAGCTATCTCTACTGAAGCAGGAAGAGATAGCAACGTACTGTGTCTGTGACCGTCAACCCATATCTGCACAGAGTCAGTCCTGTCATTTCCGGCAGCCCTGCCAACGGAGAAAACTATCCTGTCAGTACAGATGAACGACTCATTGTCAGCAGGAGAGAGAACCTCTATCAGTCTTCTCGCCGAAAGAGAGGCATCAGCCGTTTCTTTGACTGAAACCTTCACAGTCTGTTTATCTGACGT
>JAQBHM010000074.1:0-6527 GCA_032127795.1 Bacteroidales bacterium
CCAGTTATAGCCTGACATTCCCGGTTCAGTAGTATAGTTGTGAGTTGAGGTAGGACAAACAGATGAAGGACCGGTTATCGTTGGCACAGGGAGGGGGTTTACTGTGATGGTTCCAGTTGCGGTGATAGTACCGCATCCGCCGGTTAAGGTGACAGTGTAGTTATACGGGCTTCCAGCCGTAACACTCGGCGTTCCGGTTATTGTTACCACATTCCCGACCCAGCTGCCGGTAACGCCAGTCGGCAGACCTGAGAAAGTCGCTCCCGAAGCTCCTGTAGTCGCATATGTGATATTTGTTATCGGTGTATTTATACAAACTGTCTGATTGTCTGTACCAACTGCAGATGTCCTGGTTATCGTATTATTGGGATTAACCCTGATAGTACCGGTTGCTGTGACTGTGCCGCATCCTCCCGTCAGGGTAATGGTATAGCTGAAAGGACTGCCGGCAGTTGTACTTGGTGAGCCGTTAATTGTTATTACATTGGCCGCCCATGTTCCGGTAACTCCCGTGGGCAATCCGCTGAATGTTGCTCCGGTTGCCCCGGTGGTTGTGTATCTTATCTGGGTGATTGGAGTATTGATACATACTGTCTGATTTGTGGTACTTAAAGCAGAAGTCCGGGTAATGGTGTTGTTGGGAGTCACCTGTACCCTTACTACATTACTCGTACTTGTACAGGTCGTCAGAGATGTAACTATTCTCCTGTACCAGGTGGTCGCAGTGAGGACTCCGGGTGAGTAATCCTCATTATTATTAGGGCTAGGAGAAGCTGCACTCCATGGTCCGGTTGAACTTGATCCTTCTTGCCATAAATAAACGTAATTCCCATCTCCACCTGCCGGCGGGGTACCATCAAGGGTGGCAGCAGCAGTATTATAACAAATAGTCTGGGCTGCGGTTATGCTGTTATTTGAAACGACAGGATAGATATTTAAATCTACCCGAGTTGCAGGACCGACACATAAGAGCCCCGTTATAGCCTGATCATTGACGTAATAATCATAGCTGCCGACCGCTGTTTCGGGGGGTAAATATGTCGACACACCTAGAGCTACCTGGTTTGTAAGTGCGGCATCAGAAAACCAGTGGTACTGCCCGACAGCTGGTGTGTTTGTAACAGTCAGCGTTCTAACTCCGCCTACACAAATATTTACGTCTGGTACGATAGGAGCAGACGGGGCATCAACTATTACTATCCTTGCAGCATCAGTTCTTGCGTCTGCAGCATTGGGATTTGTCTGGCTGCCGTTCCACTTGTTACAGAAGTTCCAGTTCCTGACTGTAACCTCAAAATAGTCATTCGCCACCGTCCCGCCTGCAGGATATGATATAGGAAATGTTTGTTGAGAGCCCCCAAGAGCATTAAGTCCTGTTGATATTACAGGACCTTCAAAGTAGCCACTGGTAGTGGCATATCCCGCAGTCGGGGTACCATCCAGCGGATTGACTGTCCACCAGTTCGGCATCGGTGCCCCAGTGGCACTAGTTAGCTGAACCGGAGTTCCATATACGCTGATAGTCAAATTGGGTATACCCTGGGCAGCAATGGCTGAAGTATTGTAAACGAACTGAACATGCCGTTCGTAAAAATTAGGTTTGGCTAAAGGAGGTGCCGTTGCTGCCGTACAGGAAAAAGTACTTTCATCCAGAAACTGATGATTAACAAGAGGCTCTCCTTCGCAGACCTCATATATGGTAGGAGTGATGTCGATGACACCATCACCATCATCATCAGTATGCCAATTGGCAAGAACCTGAACCTGAGTAAGGTCCACTGCCGAGTAAGTGCCATCCATCTCCGGATCCTCATAGAACCAGATCCTGGCAATATATTCGCAGTCATCATCCGGAGGCAGTGTAAACGTATGCGCTCTTGTGAGCAACCAGTTAAACGGAGGATTGATATCCTTTACTATTGTTATCTGATTTAATGTCGCATTGTTAAAATAGTTCTGGGAAGTTATAAGGGTGCCTGCCTGATTCTCAAGCCTGAAAAGCATTCGGAACCAGCCACTGGGCGCTACGCCAAAACTCACTTCATATTGATAACGAACAACATATTGTGCTGCCGGAGCACAATATTGAACCGCACTCTGGCCGCTGGAAGGACTTCCTACCAGCTGAGCCTTTGCGGCATTGGAAAAAACAAAGAACAACAGTAGAGTCGCCATAAAATGCAAAACAGAAAATCTCATACTCTTCAGCGAGACTAAACTGCCAGTCAGATTTGATTTTACTTTATGAGGAAAAGAATCCCGGCTTTTCATGATTGTGGCTATTTATCCTTTAACAGTGAAAATCAGTGGTTATCTATATTTAATCAGGACCAAAATGTAAGAAAAAAGGTTGCATTGGAGTATGCAACCTTTAGCGATTAATGAACAGTGTGTAAATACTTATCAATATTTTCTGCATATGGTGAAATAATACGCGGCTAATGAATGAATTACAGGACGATTTTGGATGCTCATTTACTCTTTATCATAAAATATTTAACCTGGTTCTTTATATTCTGGCCCAGTAACTCTGCAAACCATTCCGTAAAACTGTCGCTCCACCTCTGAGGATGCAAGGTGATCATGAGCCGTGATGGCAGAGCCTCACAGTCAATTGCATGCTTAATATCAGACGTAGATCTGTAAAGGTGTCTGCTTCGGAGAGCGGCCCCCATGCTCGTCATTGACAGGGCACTCCCCGTAACTGGTTTTACCTTCCAGCTATTATAATAACCTTCCCTGGCAACCAAACCTTTATCCCTTACTGAAACGAAGTCTCCGTCCCATCTTCTGCCTGTATCAGTAAGATATAGCAGATTGTCAAGATTTATGTCAAAATATGGCTCGCCAATAATTCCTAAATCTCTGTAATCAAAATATTTCCATAACAGTCTGCTGTCCCATGAGCTTAAAGGACTCCCGTGCATGCATATTGTCTTAACAGGCACAACCTGCCTGAGCATATCAAGATTTTCCCTGAAATTTTCAATTGCGATTTTTACCAGTTCTTCCTCATTCCGGATGCCCGGCTTTAACCTCTTTTGTCTTTTTACTTTTGTCCTTTTAACTGCATTCGCCAGGTCCTCATAATGATACCCGATCTCATGTCCGAGACCGGCAATTTGCCTTATTACAGAGATGTCAAAGCTGTCAGGATGTGCCCTGAAATAATATGTTCCGCGAACACCCAGTTTGTTTTCAATTTCTGCCGTTTCCAGAGATTTTTCAGGTTTCCGGTCAACATCATGCCTGAGTATTACAGCATTGTCAGGCTGCAGGGAGATATAAGATTCAACGGGCATAAGGGAGTAGCCTGAATCCTGCAGGGTTGAAATTAAAGCAGAAAATGCCCTTGTGGTGAAGTCCATCAGAGGAAACCGGATCCTATATCCCGGTGAGTTCAGTTAACAGCTAAAACCGTACTGAATGTTTTATTCCCGGTTATTCTAAGTATGTAATTGCCACTCCTGATGCCGGTCAGATCGATCGTTAATTCATTCTCTCCATTTGTGTCTACAGATCTGAGAAGGTTTCCATGATAGTCAAACAGTTCGACCCTTGAGGCCGGACAATCGGTATCATTGAATCTGATTCCAACTCTTTCAGTGGCGGGATTAGGAAATATTGTAAACGGAATTCCCGAAATGTCAATCTTGTCTTCACGGGCTCTGTAATGACCGGTGACATCTTCATCCTGGCATTCGCCAACGCAGTCACCATGAGCCAGATGCGCCTTCAGGGCGCTCATTGAAACATAAAGGGTTTGACCTTTGTGGCATATAGCAACTTTCTTTCCTCTCTGGTTGTCACCAAAGGTGTAATGAAAAAAACTGACGCTAGTTGATGCATAACGCCATGCTCCGTCACTCCAGTTCTCGGTGAGGGTTCCGTTTTGTCTCCCGCAGTTGTCATAGACATAGGTGACCCTGCTTATGTTAACCCATTCATTGTACAGGTAATTCTGCCTTATCTGATAAGTTCTCCGGCCATTATAGTCATACATGTAGAGCATCCGTGTGTAAAGCTCACCCGAGGGTAAGAGCCTTGCCACCCGTTCTTCCAGACGGTCATCGGAATCATAGAACAATTCGTCAACCGAGAAATCAGTCCAGTCATTATCTTTCCAGAACTCCCGGTTGTAAATGATTAGCTGGTTTTGGCTGTTATATGTATACCAGAACCTGTTTAGATTTTCCCAGTGATCTGTCTTCCAGTTTTCCACAACTCTTTTAGTAAGAATATTATTTTCGTCATTAAAGAATGACTGGCGCTGACTTTGAATCCAGTCCCCGGTTAAGAACAGATATCCAAGCGTCCCGATGAGAATTCCATTTACGTAAGTGTAATCAACTTTTGAAACCGGGGCCCAATTGCTGTCCTTAGTCAGAATGCTCCCAAGCAGACCGTCGTTGTAGAAATAATAATTCACCCCGGTAAAATTCCAGGAATTATTCTGTGAATCATAAGTATAATTATGAACGGAATCCAGAACTGCTTTGACTTGTGCCTCTCCTGCATATCTGTTCCCTAAGGCCACAAGGAGATTCAAGGTAAAAAATACAATTGAAAGTGCCGTTTTTTTCATATCAGGTACCTAAAAAGTTAATATGTTAATAATTACATATCCGCTACAGATCTTTCAAACCGGTCTTCAAGGAACCGTAAGAGAAATTCCGTAAGATCTATCTTATCATGTATTAAACGCTCCATCTTCCTTTTTGTTTCTGATTTAAGATTTGGATCTTCTAAAAGTTTAGTAATTCTTTCTATAACTCCGTCAAATCCAGAGAAACATGAGATTAATCCATAATCTTTCTCCTGTTCTTCAAGAATGCCTCCTCTGATTGTGTTGACTAATATTGCTGCAGTACCCAGGATTGCACTTTCTGATGCCATTGTTGCTCCTTCTCCGACAAACAATGTGGCGAAGGCTAGTGCATGATGCATTCTCTCAGGCTTAAGAGGAAACCTGAGGCTCTCCATTTGAGGTGGTAGGTGAGCTTCTGAACTGATATATACATGCCCTTTTTTGGTCAGAAGCTCAATAATGGCATTCTTCTGGTCAGCAGTTAAGCCTGACTGGTTTCTGTCATGACTGGCTTTCCATGCAACAAACCGTAAAATAAAATACTTGTCAGTTTCATTTAGTCCCAGCTCCTTAAGGACAGAGGGATTAGGACTGAAATGATCCGGATGGAGATATGCCAATTCATGATAACCGTTATAAAAAACCTGCTTTGCCCCATATCGGTAGGGAAAGCCCGTGGAGGTGATAACTGCCTGTGTAAAAGGAAGATATAGCCTTACCTGTTCACGGTTGCCCGTGTCTTCAAGAGAATAGTTCGGCTTTCTTGATAAGAATGCCGAAAGCAGGGTATATACCGAACCATGACTCAGAAACATATCTGGTTTAAATCTGTAACTGATCAGAAAAATCTTCAGGTTGTAATATATCAGACCCAGGGCTTTCCCTGGCCGTGAAGAAAAATGTTTGCCGATACATTTAAATGGAAGATTTTCAGACTTTAAAAGGTCAACCTCATGTTCTTTCTCCCTTACCGTGAAAAGCACTGAATGCCCTTTCTTAATTAGTATATGAGCCAGGTTCTTAAACAGATGAACATGCCCGGGATGCCCGATGTCAATAAGGACTCTCATAAACCCAGCGATTTCCTGAAACTTAATCCTGATTCCCCAACCCTGTATAAAAGTGGCTTCCTGATCTTCCGGAATCTTCCGTATTCAACCAGTTCACCGCCGAATCTGGCTTTGAAATCCCTGACACCGTATTGTTCCCCGGGCTTGCCTGCCCCCATGAAATCAAAATGGGTAATGCCGTTTTTACTCGCGTATTCCATGGCGAACCAGGTGGCCATTACGCTCGGATAAAGCTCTTTGTAATCCTCATCAAGGCCACAAACATAAAATTCATATAAAGCGCTGCCCTCCAAAACCGGACACATTATCCCACCGATGATCTTTTGCTCAAACCAAACAAGCAGAAGCAAGCCCAGCTTTGCCTCAAAAAAATTCATAAAAAAATCCTTATGCGGCAACGGCTTAAAGAGTTTCTCCTTATACAGTTTTGCCAGCATTCCGTAAAAGACCATCACCTCCTCAGGGGTCTCAGCATTTTTGCATGTCACAGATCGCCGGATTGACTTTTTTATCTGGCGTACCCTGGAGTTGCTGATCCTCTGCTTCATTAATTCACCATCGCTGGTGTCAACCCTGAAATTCAGATAAGGAACATAACTGAAGCCGTTACTTACAAAAATATCCCTGTATAAAGTGAAATCTGACAGGTTCCTTGTTTCGATATAAATTACTCCCCTGCCTGCAATTTGAGATATTGTCCTTAATAGTACTCCCAGCGCCTGGGGTGCATCTTTGGTGGCCAGAGGTCCACCGAAAATGATACCTCTTTTTGAGAAAAACCCTGCCAGGCCGTTCTCCTTTTGAATTGTTACCACGGCCAGAGCTTTGAGTGTCCCTTTTTCTGATATAGCAACCGCTCTGACAGAGAT